>JBKQQE010000020.1:0-32525 GCA_052326245.1 Xanthobacteraceae bacterium
CTTGCGCCCCGGAATGACGGCTACACCGGGATCCGCACCGTGGCGCGCAGGCCGCCCAGCGGGCTGTCGCCGAGCATGATGTCGCCGCCATGGGAGCGCGCGATGTCGCGGGCAATCGCGAGCCCGAGACCGGTGCCGCCCTCGTCCTGGTTGCGCGCGTCGTCGAGGCGCAGGAACGGCTTGAACACGTCCTCGCGCATGTTGGCCGGAATCCCCGGACCGTCATCGTCGACGCTGATGCTTAGATAGCGATGGTCGCGATGGCCGGTGATCGAAATCGTGTTGGCATAGCGCGCCGCATTGGACACCAGATTGGCGAGGCAGCGCTTGAACGCCGCCGGCTTCACGGTCACGCTGGGATCGCCGTGGAACGTCACCGTCGCGGCATGGCCCTGGCGCTCGGCGTCGCCGCGCAGCTCCTCGAGCGCCGCCTTCATGTCGGTCGGCTGCGCCTGTTCGCCGGAATCGCCGCGGGCGAAGGCGAGATAGGCCTCCAGCATGGCGTTCATCTCGTCGACGTCCTTGCGCATCGCCTCGACCTCGGGGCTGTCGCCGATCAGGACGAGTTCGAGCTTGAAGCGGGTCAGGATCGTGCGCAGGTCGTGCGAGACGCCGGCGAGCATGGCGGTGCGCTGCTCGATGCTGCGCTCGATGCGCGTCTTCATCTCGAAGAAGGCCTGCGCGGCGCGCCGCACCTCGCGCGCGCCACGCGGCCGGAAGTCCGGCTGCTCGCGACCCTTGCCGAAGCTCTCCGCCGCGTCCGCAAGCCGCAGGATCGGCTTGATCTGGTTGCGCAGGAACAGCACCGCGACAATCAGCAGGATCGACGAGGTTCCGAGCATCCAGAAGATGAAGATCTCCGAGTTGGAGGCGTAGGCGGCGCTGCGGCGGGCGAAGATCCGCATCACCGCATCGTCGAGCCTGATGCGGATTTCGACCAGCGAAGACTTGCCGACGGTGTCGATCCAGAACGGCTTGCCGATCTGGTGGCTGAGCTGCACCGACAGCGTCTGGTCGAGCAGCGAGAAGAACGGCTTGGGCCCGGGCGGCGGCATGTCGCCGATCGGCAGGAAGTCGACCACGAGGCCGAGCCGCTCCTGCGCGATCCGCCGCAACTGCGTGCGATCCTTGTCCTGCGGATAGACCTTGTAGACGTCGAGCAGGGCGGCAATGTCCTGCACCACCGCGGCGGACAGATGCCGCGTCACCGTGTTCCAGTGCCGTTCCATGAACACGAAGGCGACCACCGACTGCAGGATCACCATCGGGACGATGATGATGAGCAGGGCGCGGGCATACAGCCCATTCGGCATCAGGTTCTTGAAGGCGCCCCCGAGCCAGCCGTTGATGTCCGACAGGCGCCGCGAGGCGCCGCGGATCAAGGTGAGGCCGGTGTCGAGGGTGCTCATGGCATCACGGCGAGGCGACGAGGCGGTAGCCGATGCCGCGTACCGCCTGCAGGAACAGCGGATTGGCGGGGTCGCGCTCGATCTTGCGGCGCAGCCGGTTGATCTGGACGTCGACCGCGCGCTCGTTGACCGCGCCACCGCCGGCGAGCGCGGCGCGCGCGACCGTCTCGCCGGGCGCCGCCGCCAGCATGCGCAGCATGTCGCGCTCGCGGTCCGTGAGTTTCACGATGTCGTCGCCCTGGCGCAGTTCGCCGCGTTCGAGATGGAAGACATAGGGCCCGAAGGCGACCTCCTCGATGGCGGGCGCGGGCGCCGGCGCGGCGCGCTTGAGGATATTGGCGATGCGCAGCACCAGTTCACGCGGTTCGAACGGCTTGGCGACGTAGTCGTCGGCGCCGATCTGCAGCCCCTCGATCCGCGCCTCGGCTTCATGCCGCGCGGTCAGCATGATGATCGGCACCGGCGAGGCCGCGCGCAACGAGCGCGCCAGGTCGAACCCGGATTCGCCGGGCATCATGACATCGAGGATCAGGAGGTCGAAATGCAGCCCGGCAAGCTTCGAGCGCGCATCCGACGCGCTCATGGCCGTGGTCACCCGATAGCCTTCATGGGTGAGGAAGCGCGACAGCAGATCGCGGATCCGGCGATCGTCGTCGACCAGCAGGATATGCGCCGCGTCGTCCGAGGGCCGCGCCTTCGCGCGCGCCGGATCGATACTCGACAGTGCCGCTTCGATGACCATCGTGCTGTTACCTCGGCGGCTTGGCTTCGTTGCCGGATTCGGCACCGAGAATGGTCTGCAGCACCTTGTCCGGATCGTGGCGATCGATCATGGCGCGCAGAAAATGGCGAACCGTGTCGGCCTGATCCGCGCCGATGTCGCGCAACGCGCGGTCGATCCGCGCGGTCTGCAGCCCGGCCAGCTTCGTCACCAGGGCCTCGCCCTTTGCGGTGGCGAACAGCAGCCGCTGCCGCCGGTCGACGTCGCCGGACTTCTGAACGATGAAGTCCTCGTCGAGCAGCTGCTTGAGCACCCGCCCGAGCGACTGCTTGGTGATGCGCAGCACGTCGAGCAGATCGGCCACCTTGAGCCCGGGATAGCGCGAAACGAAGTGTACCACGCGGTGGTGGGCCCGGCCGAAGCCATAGGCCCGCAGCACGTCGTCGGCATCGCCGACGAAGTCGCGGTAGGCGAAAAACAGCAATTCGATGATGTCCCAGCGCAGGTCGGCCCGCCCCGCCGGTCGGGCGGATTCGGTTTCACGTGCGGCAGTGACACCGTCAGCGAGAAAATTTACGTCAGGCATATTGACATATTTTGGTTTCATTGTTACAAAAAGACCCTTCGGAACGAAATAATAGAATATTTCGCCGGCCGACGAGGGTAAGCCAAGCCTCTAATCAGGCAACCGGAGCAACAAGGAGGGCCTTGATTGTCGGGCCGCCCGATTGTCGGCGCGGTGCGAAACATACTGGACTTCCGATGATCCCGCAAAAGCCGGAGCGTCCTGGTCCCGAACAGCAAAGTGCACTGCAAATATATGATTCCAGTGCCGCTTCTCGATCTGAAGTCCCTGAGACGAAATTGCGGCGTGCGGCGCGGGGACTTCAGATCGGCGGCACTGGACCGCGAATTCACCGGGAGAACTGCAATGGGTGTGTCATTCGACAAGATTGATGGTGTCATCTGGTATGACGGCAAGCTGGTGCCGTGGGGCGACGCCAATATCCATGTCCTGACCCATGGGCTGCATTATGGCAGCTGCGTGTTCGAGGGCGAACGCGCCTATGGCGGCACGATCTTCAGGTCCACGGCCCATAGCGAACGGCTGAAGCGCTCCGCCAACATCCTGGATTTCGAGATTCCGTGGTCGGTGGCCGACATCGACGCCGCCAAGCAGCTGGTGCTGGAGAAGAACGGGCAGACCGACGCCTATGTGCGCCCGGTGGCCTGGCGCGGTTCGGAGATGATGGGCGTGTCGGCGCAGCACAACACCATTCACCTCGCCATCGCCTGCTGGTCGTGGCCGAGCTATTTCGATCCGGCGGAACGCCTCAAGGGCATCCGGATGGCGCTCGCCGAGTATCGCCGCCCCGATCCCAGAACCGCCCCGGCGCTCGCCAAGGCGGCGGGTCTCTACATGATCTGCACCATCTCCAAGCACAGGGCGGAGCGCGAGGGCTTTGCCGACGCCATGATGCTGGACTGGCAGGGCCGCGTCGCCGAATGCACCGGCGCCAACATCTTCTTCGTCAAGGACGGCAAGATCCACACCCCGATCGCCGACTGCTTCCTCTCCGGCATCACGCGCGAGACCGTGATCGATCTGGCGAAGCGCCGCGGCCTCGAAGTGATCGAACGCCGGATCATGCCGGAGGAGCTGACCGGCTTCTCGGAGTGCTTCATCACCGGCACGGCCGCCGAGGTCACGGCGGTGCAGCAGATCGCGGACTGGAAGTTCGTGCCGTCGAACATCACCAAGCAACTGATGGACGACTACACCGCCGAGGTGCAGCCGAAGAAGGCCGCGGCGTAACAACGCCGCCTTCGACCGGACGCCGGGCGGCTGGTGTCCCGGTTCTAACATTCGCAAGACTTCGCGTCGGACTCTGTTGCGAATGTTAGAATTGGTGCCCGGCGTTTTCTGTTGGCAAGAGCCGCTTGGCGGAAGCACGCCTCAACCCGTCGGCAGCAGTCCGAGCCGGTCGCGCCGGATCCAGCGCCGGATCATGGCGCAGGCCACCACCACCAGTGCCGCCACCAGCCCGATCCAGATCCCGATGCCGCCGAGACCGACCTTGAAGGCCAGCACCAGGCTGAGCGACATGCCCACCCCCCAATAGCCGAAGGCGGCGTAGAGCATCGGCACCCTGGTATCGTGCAGGCCGCGCAGCATGCCGGCGCCGACCGCCTGGGCGCCGTCCGCGATCTGGAACACCGCCGCGCAGAACAAAAACCCCACCGCGGTCTCCACCACCGCAGCGTTCGCCGGATCAGCGACGTCGATGAACGCGCCGATCAGCAGCCGCGGCGCCGCCATCATCACCACGCTCATCGTCGCCATGAATGTGATGGCGAGGCTGAAGGCGGTCCAGCCGGCGCGCGCGATGGCGTCGCAGTCGGCCGCGCCGCGGGCGAGACCGACCCGCACGGTCGCGGCCTGCCCCAGCCCCAGCGGCACCATGAACGACACCGCCGCGATCTGGATCGCGATCGAATGCGCCGCGATCGCCGCCGTCCCGAACTGTCCCATCAGGAACACCGCCGCATTGAACACCGTGATCTCGAACGCCATGGTCGCGCCGATCGGCAGGCCGAGCCGCCACAGCGCCACAAGCCTGGGCCAGTCCGCCCGCCACCAGTGGCCGAACAGATGGTAGCGGCGGAATCTGCGGCCGAAGCCGACCAGCAGCGCAAAACACACGAACAGGAAAGTGTTCGAAAGGGCCGTCGCGATGCCCGAGCCGCGCACCCCGAACGCCGGAAAACCGAGGTGACCGAACACCAGAACCCAGTTCGCCGCGAGGTTGAAGACGATGGTCGTCGCGGTCACGGCGAGCGCCCAGATCGGCCGTTCCAGCGCCGACACGAACGAGCGCAATGCGATGAAGCCCAGCGCCGGCAGGATGCCCCACTGCAGCGCGCGCATGAAGGATTGCGCATCGGTTGCGAGTTGCTGGGCTTCGCCGAACGCCAGCAGCACCGCCTCGGTATGCCACAGCAGCAGCCAGCACGGCAGCGAGATGATCGCCGCCGACCACAGGCCCTGCCGGAAGGTGCGGCGGATGTCGCGCACCGCTTTGCGCTTGCGTCCGACCGCGGCCGCCATCATCGGCGCGGTGGCGGTGACGAGGCCGATCGCGAAAATCAGCGGGCCGAAATACAGGTTGGCGCCGAGCGTTCCCGCCGCCAGCGCCGGCGCGCCGAGGCGGCCGAGCACGATCACGTCGGTGGTGGTCAGCGCGATCTGGGCGAGATTGGCCAGCACCAGCGGCCAGCCGAGCGCCAGCGTCGCCCGGAATTCGCCAAGCCACGCCTTGCGTCGGGACGCGCTTTGACCGGCAGGCGAGTGCATGATGGCTCGATCGTTCGCGAATGAAGACCCCGCCACGACATAGCGCGCAGCGCGCGAGGCCGAAAGCGCAATCAGCGCGCCAGCGCGTCCGCGGGCAGCCAGAACACCTCGCCTTCGGACTCTTCGGTGTCGAGCCACAGGAACGGCAGCTCGGGGAACGCGTCTTCGAGCGCCGCGCGGCCGCGCCCGATCTCGCACAGCAGTCCGCCGCCATCGACGAGGTACTGCGTGGCGCCGGCGATGATCCGTCGCACCACGTCGAGACCGTCGACGCCGCCGTCGAAGGCGAGCGCCGGCTCGTGGTGGCATTCGCGCGGCAGGCCCGCCATCCCCTCCGCATCGACGTAAGGAGGGTTGGTGATGATCAGGTCGTAGCGCGCGCCGCGCGGCAGCGCCGCGAACAGATCGCCGTGATGCAGCGTGATGGTTTGCGTCAATCCATGGTCGGCGACGTTGCGCGCGGCGACCGCGAGCGCCTCGCGCGAGATATCGACGGCGTCGATCTGCGCGTTGGGGAAGTGCCGCGCGGCGAGAATCGCCAGGCACCCGGAGCCGGTGCACAGATCGAGCACGCGGGCGACCTCGCCCGGGTCGTCGACCAGACCGCCGTCCTCGCTAAACTGGCTCTGCAGCAATTCGCCGATGAACGAACGGGGCACGATCACGCGCTCGTCGACGTAGAACGGAAGGCCGCACATGTAGATCTTGTTCAAGAGGTAGGCGGCAGGCTTGCGGGTGCGGATGCGCGCCTCGACCACCGCGAGAATGCGGTTGCCCTCTTCCGGGGTGACGCGCGCGGTGGCGAAGGTCTCGAACTGGTCGGGATGCAGATGCAGCGATTCGCAGACCACAAATACCGCCTCGGCCACCGGATCGGTGGTGCCGTGGGCGAACACCAGCTTCGCCTCGTTGAAACGGCTGACCGAGAAGCGAACGTAATCGAGCAGGGTCGAAAGCGCGGCGGTGGCGGGTGGCAGCGCTGCGGCGCGGCGCGGTGCGGGGCTGTCGGCGCGCGAAGTCTTGGCGCGCGACGTGCCGGCGCGCGCGGTCTTGGCCTTCCTCGCCATTACGGTTCGTCCCACCGCGTCAGCGCGGCGTCATCGCGGTGGTGCGCCTCGACCCAGGACGACGCGCCCGCGGCGCGTTCCTCGCGCTTCCAGAACGGCGCATTGGCCTTCAGGTAGTCCATCAGAAACTCAGCCCCCTGGAACGCCGCCTGACGATGCGCCGATGCGGTCACCACCAGCACGATGTTTTCGCCCGGCACCACCCGGCCATGGCGATGGATCACGGTGACGCCGGCAAGCGGCCAGCGCGCCAGCGCCTCGTCGACGTGGCGCCGGATCTCGGCTTCGGCCATGCCCGGATAATGTTCAAGGGTCAGCGCGGCGATGGCGTCCTCACCCTCGCCGCGGCGGCAAATACCGCTGAAGGTGACGACGGCACCGATGTCGCCGCGGCCGTGGGCCATGGCCGCGATCTCGGCCGCCACGTCGAAATCGGCCTGCTGCAGGCGGACCGTGACCGGGACCGTCGTGGCTGACGCCGCCATGGTCTAGCCCCCTGTCATCGGCGGGAAAAACGCGATCTCGCGCGCGCCGGCGATCGCCGCGTCGGGCTTGACATGGGTGTGGTCGATCGCGGCCCGAACCACCGGCTTTTCGAAGGCGCGGGCATATTCCTCGCCGCGCCCGATCAGCCACTGCATCAGGTCGCCGACGGTCTTGACCGACGCCGGTGGATCGATGATTTCCTCGGCCTTGCCGATGCGCTCGCGCACCCAGGCGAAATAGAGGACCTTCATGCATCCTCCGCGATGAGATGGTGAATTCCGGCTCTGAAGTAGTCCCAGCCGGTGTAGAGCGTGAAGATCGCCGAGATCCACAGCAGCGCCAGCCCGACCGGCGTGACGATCGGCACCAGCTGGTCCCCGGCCTGGCCCGCCAGCAGAAACCCGATGGCGATGAGCTGGACCGTGGTCTTCCACTTGGCGAGCCGGGTCACCGGCACGCTGACGCGCAGCCCGGCAAGATATTCGCGCAGGCCCGACACCAGGATCTCGCGGCACAGAATCACGATCGCCGCCCACAACGTCCAGCCCTGGATGATCCCGTCGGCCGCCAGCATTAACAGGCATGATGCCACCAGCAGCTTGTCCGCGATCGGATCGAGCATCCGTCCGAACGCCGACTGCTGGTCCCAGATCCTGGCATAATAGCCGTCGAGAAAGTCGGTCACCGCGGCGGCGATGAACACGGCCAGCGCCACCCATCGCAGCCACAGGGGACCGCCCAGGATCGACTGCGCATAGATGCAGCCCACCACCACCGGGACCGCCGCGATCCGCGAATAAGTGAGAATATTCGGCAGCGAAAACGAATGTTTCGCCGACCCTCTGGCTGTCACGCTCTCCATTTATCCTACCAATACCGCCCGCGGATCGTCGTCAACTGGTACCCCGTTTCAGAAGTTCGCGAAACGCAAGCAGCGAACTCAGGTTCGCGAACTTCTGAAACGAAAAGGTACCAGAAACATATACTTGTTAGTACCCTTTTGCTTTCCGAAGTTCGTTCACGAGTGTGGCGCAGCGGAGCACGGACTTCGGAAAGCGGGTACTAGCCGAAGCGCCTGTTCGCCGACTGATAGCGCCGTTTGGGTTCCGCGAAAAGCCGGCCCTGAGCGATTGTGACGCCTCGGCGAAACTGCATGGGCCTATTTCGGCCCCGCATGGAAAAACTCGAAGATCCGGCGCGCGCCGTCGGCGCTGATGCCCGGAACCTTGCAGAGATCGGCCAATGAGGCCCGCTCGATCTCCTTTAGCGTGCCGAAATGATGCAGCAGGGCACGCTTGCGGGACGGCCCGATGCCGGGAATCTCCTGCAAGCCGGCTTCGCGGATGTCCTTCTTGCGCAACTTGCGGTGCGACCCGATCACGAAGCGGTGCGCCTCGTCGCGCAGCCGCTGGATGAAATACTGCACCGGGTCGCGCGGGTCGAGCTTGATGGCGGGGCGATCGGGGAAAAACAGCGTCTCACGCCCTGCATCGCGATCGGGGCCCTTGGCCACCGCCATCAGCGACACGTTCTCGACGCCGAGCGAGCTCAGAATCTCGCGGGCGGCGTTGAGCTGGCCCCGCCCGCCATCGATGATGACCAGATCTGGCCAGCGCGGGGCGTCGTCGCCGTCGTCCTGGCTTTGACCCTGACCATGCGCCGCGCCGGTCGAGGAGGCGAGCAGGCGCTTGAACCGGCGTTCGAGCACCTCGCGCATCATCGCGTAGTCATCGCCGGGCGTCAGTTCGGCGGAGCGAATGTTGAACTTGCGGTACTGATTCTTGATGAAGCCGTCCGCGCCGGCGACGATCATGGCGCCGACCGCGTTGCTGCCCTGAATGTGGCTGTTGTCGTAGACTTCGATGCGCCCCGGCACCCGCGGCAAATGCAGCGCCGTCGTCATCGCCTCGAGCAGGCGCGCCTGGGTCGCGGTGTCGGCGATCTTGCGGCCGAGCGCCTCGCGCGCATTGGTCATCGCATGCGCGACCAGGTCCTTCTTTTCGCCTCGCTGCGGCACCGCGATCTCGACCTTGCTGCCCGCCTTGGTGGTCAGCGCTTCCGCCAACAGCGCGCGGTCCTCGATCTCGTGGGAGAGCAGGATCAGCCGCGGCGGCGGTTTGTCGTCGTAGAATTGTGCCAGGAACGCCCCCAGCACCTCGCCGCCCTCGAGCGAGCGGTCGGCGCGCGGGAAATAGGCGCGATTGCCCCAGTTCTGGCCGGTGCGGAAAAAGAACACCTCGACGCAGGAGTAGCCCGCTTCCTGGTGAATCGCGAACACGTCGGCATCTTCCACCGTCTTCGGGTTGATGCCCTGCTGGGACTGGATCGCCGACAGCGCCGCGAGGCGGTCGCGGTAGAGCGCCGCACGCTCGAATTCGAGGTCGGCGGAAGCCTTGTCCATTTCGGCGGCGAGCAGCTGTTTCACGGCGCGGCTTTTTCCGGACAGGAAGTCCGTCGCCTCGCGCACCAGTTCGCGATAGCCGGGGAAGTCGATCTCCTGGGTGCAGGGCCCGGCGCAACGCTTGATCTGATACAGCAGGCAGGGCCGGGTGCGGCTTTCGAAGAAGGAATCGGTGCAGGAGCGCACCAGGAAGGCGCGCTGCAACGCCGTAATGGTGCGGTTGACCGCGCCGACCGAGGCGAACGGCCCGAAATAGCGGCCCGGCCGCGACTGCGCGCCGCGATGCTTGACGATCTGCGGTGCCCAGTGATCGCCGGTGATCAGAATGTAGGGAAACGACTTGTCGTCGCGCAGCAGGACGTTGTAGCGCGGGCGCAGCTGCTTGATGAGGTTGGCCTCGAGCAGCAGCGCCTCGGTCTCGGTCGCGGTCGAGACGATCTCGACCGAAACCGTCGCCGCGATCATCCGTGCGATTCGGGTCGGATGACCGGTCGGCCGGGCATAGGACGACAGCCGCTTGCGGACATTCTTGGCCTTGCCGACATAGAGCACGTCGCGGTCCGCGTTGAGCATGCGGTAGACGCCCGGCGAGGTCGGCGCGTGGCGCACGGCGTGGGTGATGACCGCACGGCCCACCGCGAGCGGCCCTTCCGGCGCCGGCTCGATCGAATCGTCGATCGTCTCGGGCAGTCGCGCGTCGTCGTCGTCGCCCGCGGTGGCGGCGAGATCCAGCTCCTGCGGCGGCACGTCGCCCGCGGGCGAAATGTTCGCCGCTTCAGTGCCGGGCCGCGCGTCGCCCTCGCCTGGTTCCGGGTTCGAGGAACGGCGTTGCGACTTGGGTCTGGGGATCCGATCGCTGTCCATGCTGTCTCAAGGTATTTTCACACCATCGGCCCGAGATCAGGAGCCGCTGTCAAGCTGCGCCGTGTCATGCGCGCACGGCGCAGCCGGTCAGCAGACATAAGCCTCCGCCGCAGCATTTCCCACGCCCCTCCACAAGTAAGACTCTTTTAACAACGAAAGAGACGCCGCCGACGGCTTTAACGCCTGTTTAACTGAAAGATCTCGATAAATCCTGCGTATCGGGTTCGGACTTCCGTAACCCTAAGGCTTTTGCGCCAGCAACAACCGGTGCTGGCAAAACATCGACGACGTGTTGCGTGGGAGAATTCAGATGAACAGGGCAATCCTCAGGGCAGTAGTTGTGGCGGCAGTTGGCGTCAGCGCGTCGGCCCATGCGGCGGACCTTGCGTATCGGCCTGCGCCGCAGCCCTACACGGTCAACCAGCCGCTCAATGCCTTCAGCTGGGCGGGTCCGTATCTCGGCGGCACCCTCGGCTATGGCTGGGGCATCGTCGACAACAGCCCGACCAGGCCGTCCGGCGTCCTGGGTGGCGTCGAGGCCGGCTACAACTGGCAACGCGGCCAGTTCGTGTTCGGCATCGAGGGCGACATTTCGGCCACCGGCGCCAGCGACACCTTCGCGCCCTGGCAGTTCTCCAATCCGTGGTTCGGCACGGTGCGCGGCCGCGCCGGCTACGCCATGAACAATGTGCTGATCTACGCAACGGGCGGTCTAGCGGTCGGCGAATTGCGCGCCCAGACGTTCGGCCTCTCGGAGACCCACACCAATGTCGGCTGGACACTCGGCGCGGGCGCCGAAGTCGGCATCAACCAGAACTGGTCGGCGAAGGTCGAATACCTCTACGTCGATCTGGCCGACAACAACTTCACGCTCACCGGCTTGCAGAACGGCTACCGCTTCTCGACGGTTCGGCTGGGCCTAAACTATCACTTCTGAGCCACGGCACCGGTACAGGCCCACGGCGCTCGTCGTACTCGCAGCGAGTGCTCGCGGCGACTGTGGCGCTGTGACGCTCGCCACGGCGGCACGCGGACGAGTGCAGTGGAGTGGACGTTCGCTACCCACCTGGGACGCGACCGACGCACGAACGCCACCTCGCGGGACCGCATCCGGCCTTCTGCAACCCCACGCAATTCGATCCGAAAAGCTTCAGTTCAGCGATCTCCGAGCCACCGGCTCAGGATGAGATCACCAGGTCGACCGCCTTTGGGCCCTTGCCCTTCTTGTCCGGCTCGACCTCGAACGTGATGCGCTGTCCTTCCTTCAAATCCTTCAATCCGGCGCGCTCGACCGCGGTGATGTGAACGAACACATCGCGCCCGCCGTCGTCCGGCTTGATAAAGCCGTATCCCCGCTCACCGTTGAAGAACTTGACGGTACCCGTCATGGCCATCAGGAGAACTCCTATCCCCAGCAATGCTGCGCCGTCGCGATTCCGCGTCTTGGCACGTCCGGTCATCACTGCCGGAAAGCATCGGCCACCAGGTTTCCGGTCCGCATCCTGACCGTTCCACCGCAAACCCCGAAGGCCTCGTCCTCCGCCGCCTCCATTCGCGAAAGCGGAACGTAAAGCCCGTCCGTACATGATGAGCATAATACGGTTCCGTGCGGATTGACCATGGGCCAGTTGCAAAACCGCGGGCTGGCGGCGTGTTCTCAGGCTTTGGCCAGTTCGATGCGAAATCGCGCCGCGCCGCCCTGGCCGAGAGGCTTCTCCAGCTCAGGCAGAATGGTCTTTAGCTGAGTGGACAAGGTCCATGGCGGGTTGACCACAAGCAGCCCGGTCGACACCAGCCGCCCGTCGGCGGTCGTAGGCGCCACGCTGAATTCGACGCGCAACACCTTGTCGCCCGCCGCTTTGGCCGCCACGGAACCCGCTACCGCATGGGCCAGCCCATCGGGCCCGCGCCGCTCCTTGACCGGGTACCAGAGCACGTAGGTTCCCGTCGGCCATTTGGCGAAGGCCGCTTCGAAACCTTCGGCGAGACGGCCGAATTCGTCGCGGGCCTCGAACGGCGGATCGACCAGCACCAGCCCGCGCCGCTCCTGAGGCGGCACGAAGGCGGGCAGAGCCGTCCAGCCGTCGAGATCGACCACCCGCCCCTGCTCGTCGCGGCGCAGCGCATCGATCAGGCTCTTGCGCGCGCCGGCTTCGGTTTCACAGGCCACGAGGCGGTCCTGCGGGCGCAACAGCGCCCGCGCGATCAGCGGCGATCCCGGATAGCAGCGCAGTTCGCCAGGCGGATTGAAGGCGCGAACGATGTCGAGATAGGGCCCGATCAACGCCAGCACGTCCGCGGAGAAGCGGGCCTGCATCATCCTGGCGATCCCGGTCAGCCACTCGCCGCTGCGCTCGGCTTCCGGGCCGGTCAGATCGTACCGACCCGCCCCGGCATGGGTATCGATGACGCGAAACGCGGCCGGCTTGTCCTGCAGGTGGATCAGGATCCGCACCAGCACGATGTGCTTGATCACGTCCGCGAAGTTTCCGGCGTGGAAAGCGTGGCGATAGTTCATGCCGCAAGCGCTAGACTACTTTGCGGGCCAATAGCAACCGGCTGGCGCCGGCGCGATGGGATTCAGCCGAATCTCCGCCGCGCTGGCTGCCTCGAGACCGGATCAGGCTTCAGCCGCCACGCATCGGCGGCATCTCCACCGCATCGCGGTGGCAGGACCGGCGGTTGATCTCATCGCAGTCGCGGAACTGGAGCTCCTTGCTGAGGCAGATCCGCACTTCGCCGAGCCGCCGCCGGTCGCAGGTGACGGCGATGGCGGCCTCGCTCAGTCCCGGATTGGCCTTGATGAAGGCCTCCTCGACCGCAGCCGGAGCGATGGTCTTGGTCTCGGTGAGTTCGAGGAATTCAGGCGGGATCTTCACCGCCGCGCGGGCCTTGCGCACGGACTCGAAATAGGCCCGAGCCGAGAGGCCAGAACAGGTGCCGTGCTTGTCCCATTCATTGAAGATCAGGCCCGGCGCCGGCATAAGGTCGAGCATCTCCGACACGATGTTGTGGTCGAGACGCGGCGACGGCCGCTGGCAGTAATTCGGAAACCCGCGCTCATATTGCGGCCACAACCCGTGCACCACGAACGAGTAGGGCCGCCCGCCGCACTGGATCTGCTGGTTGCGCCCGGTATTGCCGCGCTCGCTCGCGGCCTCGCAGAACGACGGCGACCATGACAGCGACAGCACGTAAAAATCGAAGTCACCGGGCGTGTTCTGGCGCTGGTCCTGCGCGCGCGCCGGATCGGCGGCCGCCATGACAGCGACGAGCAACATCAGAACCACGGACACCAGGGCCGATACGGAAGATTTGCTGATGAAAGCAGGGGATGATCTGCGAGCCGAGACGCCAGACGCCGGAACAATCAACATGGCAACGCCCTCCAAATACCAATGAACAACCCGGCCAGCCTAGCACCGACCGAGAACATTTCAAGAACAAATGCAACGAGAAGTGGTGGCGCCGCTCCGCGCAAAAGCTAAAACAGCTGCAAAAACATATGATTAGGGTCTTGCCGCCCGACAAGCCGGATTATACGCCCAGTTGCGGTCCAAGCCGACGACGCAGAACGAGACGCCGGAGCCGTAGGCGGCGAAGCCGCCGTCCTCAATGATGGAGTAGTGCACTTCACGGGTGTGGCCATCGTTCAGCATCGCGTGCGCGGAGCAGAACCGGCGCGGGATCGTGTCCGAGGCCCAAGGCCGGAAGGCAACCTCGCGGACGTCGGCATAGCCCGTGATTTCCAGGTTGGAATTCCAGAACCGGCTCTCTTTGGTGGCAAAGCGGGACGAGATTTCGTCGAGCGCCGCCTCGCATGGCGGCACATTGCCGTCGTAGCGCGGCCCGGACAGCCAGAAATTCATCTCCAGGGGATTGGCCGCCTGCGCCGCCTGGCCGCAGGCCAGTACGCCGAGCCCGGCCGCGAATGCCAGCCGAATCGAGCCGTGGAAATACCTGAAAAGCCTGCGCATGGGCCGCCCACCGAATTAGATTGGGGCGGACGGTGCCGTGAACCCACGATCCGGTCAAGTGCGGCGCGGCAACACCGGTCAACAACTGCCGCCAGCCAACGAGTTCTGGCTTTCCAGCGCCATCAGGCGTCGGTAGCTTGAGCCTTGACGCGAGCGCGCGAACGGGTTGGACGAGCCAATTGCCCTGGGAGCGCCGGGTGCTTCGCCGGGCCTAGCCAATGGAGATCGAGATGCGAAAGATGTTCACCGCAGCCCTGGTCGCGACCGGCGCCTTGGCGGCCAGCGGCGCGACGCGGGCTTGTACCGTGGCGCCTTTCACCGCCAACGACACCGGCGGCATCATCTCCTATTCGCTGGTCGGCCAGGACGACATTCGCGCGCTCGCCGCCGACCACTGCGCGCGCTACGGCAAGGTGGCTCGGTTCACCGGCGCGCAGCCCTATCAGGGCGGATATCTGTCGTTCGCCTGCGTCTGGGTGCCGCCGCCGCCCGTCGCCACCGCGTTGCGCGTCCGCTACTGACGCCCATGCGCCGCGCCGTCGCAGCAGAGACCGCCATGCACCGCCGCACCGTGCCCTGGATCCGCGCGCTGGTGCTGTGCGCGGCCGCGCCGGCGCTGGCGCAGGCGGAGGAGTTGCCGACCCGCAAGGCCGGCCTATGGGAAGTGAAGATGGCCATGGCGCCGCCGCTGCCGGCGATGACCATGCAGCAATGCACCGACGACACCACCGACAAGCAGATGAGCACGATGGTGGGTCCGATGCAGAAAGAGATGTGCTCCCGCAAGGACGTTCAGAAAACCGCGACCGGCTATGTCATCGAATCGGCGTGCAATATCGGGCCGATGGCGACGGCAACGCATCTCGAGATCACCGGGGACTTCCAGTCGGCCTACACCGTGCAGGTGACGTCGCACGCCAGCGGCGGCCCGGCGGCGGTGCCGCGCGACACCACCATCACCATGCAGGCGAAGTGGCTCGGCGCGTGCAAGCCCGACCAGAAGCCCGGCGACATGGTGATGCCCGGCGGCATGAAGATGAACATCAAGGATCTCGAAAACCTGCGCGCCCTGACGAAAAAGCAGTAACGCCCGGTCCGGTGCCGCAGCGGGTTTAGGCGGCGCCGAAGCGCGACTTGAATTTAGCCGCCTCGACGAGGCCGCGGCGGTGGGTGCCCTCGCCGATCCTGCGGTCGCCGTCGAACGCTTCGACATCGAACCAGACGCTGCGTGCCTCGACGCGCGACACCCGGGCCACCGCGCGCACCACGCGCCCCACCGGGGTCGCCGCGAGATGACGCACGTTCACCTCCATGCCGACGCTGACGAAGCCGTGCGGCAGGTGCGGCGAAATCGCGGCCCCCGACGCCATCTCCATCAGCAGGATCATCATCGGCGTCGCATAGACCTTCGGCATGTCGGCGACGAAATGCGCCACCGTGAGGTCTTCGGTCACGGTGACGCTGCGTTCGGCGCTGATGCCGACGGCGATATCGCCCGACGGGATCATGCCCTACTTGCCGGCCTTGCGTTCCAGGAAGGTCTGGCCGCCCTTCATCTTGTCGGTCAGCTTGGCTTCCACGATCTGCACCGTGACGACGTCGGCGGTGACGCCGAGGTTCTTGACCAGCGCCTGGGTGATGTCGAGCATCATGCCCTTCTTCTGTTCGTCGGTGCGGCCTTCGGCCATGAACACTTGGACTTCGGGCATCTTGTCTCCTCGCTTGTTGTCATGAGCCGGCGCGGCCGCCGGCTAGTGCCCGCTTTTCGAAGTTCGTGATACACCGCGGCAACCTCATTCACGAACTTCGAAAAGCAAAGGGCCCTAGCAAATCTATGATTCGAGTACCCTTTTGTTTCCGAAGTTCGTGTCGGGAAGGTGCGGCAAGCGACTCACGAACTTCGGAAACAGGGTACTTGTCGTTGCAGTCTGGCGGAAGTCGCAGTCACGGAGAAGTCACGACCACGCAACGCCGTGCCGCGCCAGCACCTCGCGGACGGCTTCGACCAGATCGTCTTCCTTCGCCGCGAACTGGGCCGGACGGCTCTCGCGCCATTCCTGGTTGGAGGCGATGGCGGCGGCAGCCTTGGCGCCCTCGATCAGATCCTTGATCTGCACTTCCCCGCGCGCCTTCTCGTCGGAGCCCTGGATGATCACGCAGGGCGAGTTGCGGCGGTCGGCGTATTTGAGCTGGTTGCCCATGTTCTTCGGATTGCCGAGATAGAGCTCGGAGCGGATTCCGGCCTGGCGCAGCCGCGCAACCAGGCGCTGGTAGTCGGCGACGCGGTCGCGATCGAACACGGTGACGACGACGGGCCCGGGCTCCGGCGCGACGTCGAGCTTGCCGAGCAGCGTCAGCGCCGCCTGCAGCCGCGACACCCCGATGGAAAAACCGGTCGCCGGCACCGGCTCGCCGCGAAACCGCGACACCAACCCGTCATAGCGGCCGCCGCCGCCGACCGAGCCGAAGCGCACCGGCCGACCCTTGTCGTCACGGGTGTCGAGCAACAGTTCGACCTCGTAGACCGGGCCGGTGTAGTATTCGAGGCCGCGCACCACCGACGGGTCGATCCGGATGCGGTCCTCGCCGTAGCCGCTCGCCGTCACGAGCTTGTAGATCTCGCCGAGTTCGGACAGGCCCCGCGTCAGCAGGCTGTCCGCGGACATGTCGAAGAAGGCCGGCGGAAATTCACCCTGGACGTTTTCGCGCCAGTCGCCGTCCGCAAGCGGCGTGAAACTGATCTTGTAATTCAGGCTCTGGAGAACCGCGTCGCTCTGCGCTTGATCGAGCCCCGCGCCCTTGGTGAAATCGCCGCTTTCGTCCTTGCGGCCCGGCCCCAGCAGAAGGCGCACGCCTTCGGGGCCGAACTTGTCCAGCTTGTCGATGGCGCGCAGCACCGTCAGCCGGCGCCCCGCGTTGTCGTCGCCGCCGAGCCCGATCGCCTCCAGCACACCGTCCAGCACCTTGCGGTTGTTGACCTTGACCACGTAGGCGCCGCGCGGAATGCCCAGCGCCTCCATGGCGTCCGCCGCCATCATGCAGATCTCGGCGTCCGCGGCCGGCGAGTTGCTTCCCACCGTGTCGGCGTCGAACTGCATGAACTGCCGGAACCGGCCCGGACCGGGCTTCTCGTTGCGGTAGACATAGCCGGCGCGGTAGCTGCGATAGGGTTTGGGCAGCGCCTCGAAATTCTCTGCCACGTAGCGCGCCAGCGGCGCGGTGAGGTCGTAGCGCAGGCTGATCCATTGCTCGTCGTCGTCCTGGAACGAGAACACGCCCTCGTTGGGGCGGTCCTGGTCCGGCAGGAACTTGCCGAGCGCGTCGGTGTATTCCATCGCCGGGGTTTCCACCGGCTCGAACCCGTAGAGCTCGTAGACATGCTGGATGGTCGCGATCATGCGGCGGGTGGCCGCCAGTTCCGCGGGACCGCGGTCAACCAGGCCGCGCGGCAGGCGCGCCTTGAGCTTCTGGGGTTTCTTGGGCTTTTCGGACATCGTTTTCGGGGTTCTCGCGGCCGGTTTCTCGCGGGCCGGCTCGCGGTCGCGGGTGGGCCGGGCTGGCCCGCCGATCTCAGCCCCCGGGGTTACCAGCCGAGACCGCGCCCGGCAAGCTTGCAGCCATGCATGCAGCGGTGGCACGTCAGAGCCGCAGCCACCGCGGCAAAAATGGCCAAAGCGACGCTTTCCCAGCCAACGCAACCTGATAGGGTCGGCTGCAGGCGCGGCGCGCCCGCCCGGATCGATGGTGGGCGCCGTGCGCCCGCGCCCAACGCCTACGCCCACGCCAAAGAAGTGCAGCAGATCACCACGCAGGTCACCATGTCACCCAATAGCAGTGCCGCCGCCGTCGCTCCCAACGACCTTGCCGCCTACTGGATGCCGTTCACGGCCAACCGCGCCTTCAAGCGCGCGCCGCGCATGGTGGTCGGGGCCAAGGACATGCACTACTTCACCTCCGACGGGCGCAAGGTGATCGACGCCGCGGCGGGCATGTGGTGCAGCAATGCCGGGCACAACCGCGACACCATTTCCGCGGCGATCGCCCGGCAGGCCAGCACGCTCGACTACGCGCCGCCGTTCCAGTTCGGCCACCCGCAGGCCTTCGAGCTGGCGAGCCGGATCGCTGCGCTGGCGCCGGACGGCCTCGACCACGTCTTCTTCTGCAATTCCGGATCGGAAGCCGCCGACACCGCGCTGAAGATCGCGCTCGGCTATCATAACGTGCGCGGCGAGGGCGCGCGCAGCCGCCTGATCGGCCGCGAGCGCGGCTACCACGGGGTCGGATTCGGCGGCACCGCCGTCGGCGGCATCGTCAACAATCGCAAGGTGTTCGGCAATCTGCTGGCCGGCGTCGACCACCTGCCCACCACCTACAATCGCGAGCAGCAGGCCTTCACCAAGGGCGAGCCGGAGTGGGGCGCGCACCTCGCCGACGAGCTCGAGCGCATGGTCGGCATCCATGGCGCCACCACCATCGCGGCCGTCATCGTCGAGCCGATGGCGGGCTCCACCGGCGTGCTGCCGGCCCCGAAGGGCTACCTGCAGCGGCTGCGCGCGATCTGCGACAAGCACGGAATCCTGCTGATCTTCGACGAGGTCATCACCGGCTTTGGCCGGCTCGGCTTCGCCTTCGCCGCGGAGCGCTACGGCGTCGTGCCGGACATGATCACCTTCGCCAAGGGCATCACCAACGGCGCCGTGCCGATGGGCGGCGTGATCGTCAGCGACGCCATCCACGACGCCTTCATGACCGGGCCCGAGCACATGGTGGAGCTGTTCCACGGCTACACGTATTCCGCCCATCCGCTGGCCTGCGCGGCGGCTCTGGCGACGCTGGACCTGTACCGGCAGGAGGGCCTGTTCGAGCGCGCCAAGGCGCTGGAGCCGGTGCTGGCCGACGCCGTGATGTCGCTGAAGGGCGCCCCCAACGTGGTCGACATCCGCACCATCGGGCTGACCGCTGCGCTCGATCTGTCGCCCCGCGGCGCCCCCGGCCTGCGCGGCATCGACGCGCTCAACAGCTCATTTCATGAGCACGAGGTGATGCTGCGCGCGGTCGGCGACACGCTGGCCCTGACCCCGCCGCTGATCGTCAGCGAGAGCCAGATCGGCGAGATCGTCGACAAGGTCGGCAAGGTGATCCGCGCCGTCGCCTAGGCGAGGCGCGCTTCGGCCGGCCATGCTGCGGCGCCCGCGAAGGCGGCGGACGCATCCACAGCGCGCGCGAAGATTTCGACGCCGAATCAACAATGATGCTAGATTGCCGCGGTGGAGTGGATTGGACGTTGGCGACCCACCTGACCGCGGTTTCGTGACGCGAATGTCCAGTGCAAAACTCCACTAAAAACTCCACAAGGAGCGTGGTGGTTCTACGGGGATTGCGTCGGGTATGATCCGCATTTCGACGATTTTCATCGCCATCTGCATGGTGTTTATCGCGGCCTCGCTCGGCCTCGTGATGTACGCAACCGCAGGGTTCACCGTCGCGGAATCCGCCATCATCGCGCTGACGGTCCTGACCTTCATGATCCTCTACAACGCGGTGTCGATGCGGCTGCGCGACCGCACCGATGTCGGCGGCCAGATCACCGACCTGTCGCGCGGGACCGCGGACCTGGCGCGCCAGGTTGCCGAATTCGGCCGCCGCATCGCGGCAATCGAAGCGCGCGCGACCGAGCTCGACGCCACCTCGCAGCAGCGGGTGCAGACCGCGCTCGGTGAAATCACCGAACTCGGCGCGCTGGTGAAGCAGCTGGCGGTATCGATCGCCGCGCACGACGACCTCCTGAACGGTAGAGCGCATCCCGTGGTGGTGGCCGCCAATGATCGCCCGGTGCCGCGCCGCGATGCGGCCGCGCCGTCGACCGATCTCGAATGGGTCGATTCGCCGGTGCCCGAGGAGCCGGCCGCGCCCGCGCGCAACGCTGCGCCGGCGCCGCCCGCGCCGCGCCAGACCGGTGCCCCGCTGGTCGCCGCGGTCAAGACCGCGATCGAGAGCAACCGCATCGATATCTACCTGCAGCCGCTGGTGACGCTGCCGCAGCGCAAGGTGCGGTTCTACGAGGCGATGTCGCGGATCCGCGACAGCAACGACCAGCTGATCGCCGCCGACGATTTCATCGCGGCGGCCGAAGCGGCCGGGCTGATGCCCCAGATCGACCGCATGGTGCTGTTGCGCTGCATCCAGGTGCTGCGGCGTCTCATGGTCCGCAACAAGGACGTCGGCGTGTTCTGCAACGTCTCGGCCACCACGCTGGCCAGCGCCGACGTGTTCGCCCAGTGCCTCGACTTCCTCGACGCCAACCGGGTGCTGGCGCCGTCGTTCATTCTCGAGTTCAAGCAGGCGACGCTGCGCCACCTCACCCCGCTGCAGAGCGAAAACCTCGCGGCGCTGGCGCAGCGCGGCTTTCGCTTTTCCATCGACCACGTCAGCGACCTGCGCATCGAGCCGCGCGAGCTCGCCGACCGCGGCGTCCGCTTCATCAAGGTTCCGGCGCACCTGCTGCTCGACCAGAAGCAGCTTTCCGCCGCCGACATTCACCCCGCGGACCTGTCCGATCTGCTGGGCCGCTTCGGCATCGACCTCGTCGCCGAGCGGATCGAAGGCGAACGCGCGGTGGTCGACCTCTTGGATTACGACGTGCGCTTCGGCCAGGGATTCCTGTTCGCTCCGCCGCGGCCGCTGCGCCCCGAGGGTGCGCCGCCGGCAAATGGCGGCGAGCCGCCGCCGAAGTCCGAACCGCCAAAGCCGGACCCGGCAAGGGGCGACGCCGCGGACGCCGGGCGGACGACCGGCAAGGCCGCATTGGCGCGGCGCATCGCCGGGCCCAACTGAGCCGCGCCGATGACCACGCTGCCCTTCGTCGAGCACCTGCGGGACGTCGCGCGCGGCGTCGACGTCATCCTGAGCGATATCTGGGGCGTCATCCACAACGGCCTTACCGCGTTTCCGGAGGCCTGCGACGCGCTGCAGACCTTCCGCGCCGACGGCGGCGCCGTCGTTCTGATCACCAACGCACCCCGCCCGGCGGACTCGGTGCAGCGGCAGTTGCGCAAGCTCGGCGTCGCGGACGCGACCTATGACGCCATCGTGTCCTCGGGCGACCTCACCCGCCAGTTCGTCACCGGCCATCGCGGCCAGTCGGTGTACCGGATCGGGCCGGACCGCGACCAGTCGATCTTCCGCGATCTCGACGTCGCCTTCGCCCCGCTGGCCGAGGCCGACTACATCGTCTGCACCGGGCCGTTCGACGACGAGACCGAAACCCCCGAGGACTATCGCCCGATGATGGCGCAGGCGCTGGCCCGCCGGCTGCCGCTGATCTGCGCCAATCCCGACATCGTGGTCGAGCGCGGCGATCGCCTGATCTACTGCGCCGGCGCGATCGCCGAACTCTACCGGTCGCTCGGCGGCGAGGTGGTGTTCTACGGCAAGCCGCACCGGCCGATCTACGACCGCGCGCTCGGGATCGCCCACGAGCTGCGCGGCGACGACAGCGGCCGCGTGCTCGCGATCGGCGATTCGGTGCGCACCGATCTCACCGGCGCCAATGCGATGGGCCTCGACTGCCTGTTCCTGACCCGCGGCATTCACGCCGACGCGTTCAAGGGCCTCGACCGACTCGACGACGCCGCGGTGCGCCGCTTCTTCGGCGACACCAAGCCGCCGCTGGCGCTGATGCACGAATTGCGCTGGTAGGTCGCATCAACGGCTTGGACTGCTTTCGCGACCATGCCGGGCGATGCGAAGCCTCCTGTCAGCCAAGCCCTCGTCATTCCGGGGCGCGCGCAACGCGAGCCCGGAATCCCGAAGTTGGGATCCCCAGCGAGTCAAACTGCGAGATTCCGGATCGGCTCGCTTTCGCGAGCCGTCCGGAATGACGACGACTGAGCAATGCTGCGTGCGCAACGACGAGGGCGCGCCTCGCGCAGGGCCGTCGTCGCTTGCGGTGACAAAGCATAAACCATCCCGATTCAGAAAATCTTCACCACTGTTCGCGACCGCCGATTCACCACGTTTGATGGTCTCGCGCGGCAATTCCGGTTCCATTCTTGCGTGTTGCACGCATGCATCGTCGATTAACTACCTCGCAACTTTAATTCGATACGAACAATTTAGGTCGAAATGCACCGGATGTACGTGCCGGCCAGCGCGTTTTCGAGCGAAGTGGAACCCGGTTCGCCTGAAGAACTCGCGCTTACTGATGAGTTGGAGTGAATTCGGACGCAAAACCGGTGTCCACTTTTGCTGAATTCGCCCGTGTAAGCGTTGCGTGAGCGTACCGATGTCAGTGTTGCGTACCAGGCCGAAGGGCGCACGGTTTGCGCCCTTCGGTCTCAGCCTCTGCCTCTTCTCGCTGCTGCCGAGCGGGATTGGCCTTCAGGATCTCGCAGCGTTGCTGGCGCGCCAACCCGGCGTGGCGGAGCGATCGCAGAAACATATCCTTGCAACCTTCTCGACCATTCGGGTCGCGGCGCTGAGCTTTCCGCGGCCGATCGGATCCTCGATCCCGCGTTCGGCGACGTATCACCTTGCCAGCCTCGACAGCGACAGCAGTGATATCACCAACGTGATCACGCAAGGGCCGCTGGGCCAGGATTCCCGGCGCTTTCAAGCCCTCGATTTTCCGGTCGTCGATCGCACCCTGAAAGGCGACCGGCTCGCCATCTACACTCCGCCGGCGCCGCCTGCTGCCGACGACGCGAAGCCGCAGGACCCCGCGACGTCCAATGCCTCGGTCATGGGTGCGAAAACCGCTGACGCCATTTCACCGACCGAGCCCGCGCCGCTCGACGAGGAACTGCAGCGCGCGTTGCAGGCCCCGCCGTTGCCGCAATATGACGCCGCCGTTTCGCTCAAGGGCCATCCCGGGGCGAAAGCAACCGACAAGGTCGACGCAGCCGAACTCGTCGAAGTTCCCGCTGCCACCGATGGATTTTCGGTGAAGACCGCCAGCCTGTTTTTCGGCAACGGTGCGATGGGCATGTCGACCGGCGCGCTCGAGCGCTGGCAGCCTGGCGAGGAACCGGTGGTCGTCATGCCACCCGCGCCGGCCGATCCCGATCTGAAGGCTGGCGCCACGGCTGCCGCCAAGCCGACGGACATCGCCAAGGACGCGGCGAAGGGTGGCGAGAGCGTTGCCGGGAAAGGCCAGGACACCGCCGAGCCGAAGCGGCAGAAGACCCCGGCGGAGCGCCTCGGCCTGGATGGCAAGGCGCGGGCCAAAGCGGAGAAGTGCCTGTCCGAGGCGGTATATTTCGAGGCGCGCGGCGAGCCGGTGCGCGGGCAGATCGCTGTCGCCCAGGTGGTCATGAACCGCGTGTTCTCGGGTTTCTACCCGAACACCGTCTGCGGCGTGGTCTACCAGAACGCGCACCGGCATCTGGCGTGTCAGTTCACCTTTGCCTGCGACGACGTGGCGGATGTGGTGCGCGAGCCGGACATGTGGGAGCGCGCGCGCAAGATCGCCAAGGCGACCATGGACGGACAGTTGTGGCTGCCGGAGGTGTCGAAGTCGACGCACTACCATGCCTACTGGGTCCGCCCGTCGTGGGTGCATGAAATGAAGAAGATGTACAAATACGGCGTGCATACATTCTATCGCCCGCGCGCGTGGGGTGACGGCAGCGAGGCGCCGAGCTGGGGCAACCCGGCGGAGACGGCGGCGATCTCGGCCAAGCTGTAGCGGCCACAGAACGCCCCTCGTCACCCTGGAAGCGCGATGCCTGCTTCTCACCATGAGGAGAGACTTCGAGATTCAAGGTTCGCGCGCGATGCGCGCGCCCCGGAATGACCCGGATCGGCTATTCCGCGCCTCGCGGTCCTCGCCCGGACGCTCCAGGCCCGATTCTCCCCAAGCCTTTCGACAAATCTGCATTGCTGGAATGCCGCGCCCGGATTCGATAAATAGTCGGCGACGGTCTATGTTCATGCAATCGCATCTTCTTGCGGTTCGGGCGCCGTCGCCCGGAGAAAGGTCCACTATGTCGGTTGCCGGGGCAGAGACGGGGAGCGCAGGCTCGAGCTGGCGGACCCCTGCGCTGGTGATCGCGTCTGGCGCGATGATCGGCATGCTGACGTTCGGTCCGCGTTCGACCTTCGGCGTGTTTCTGCAGCCGATGAGCCACGACCTCGGCTTTGGCCGCGATGTCTTCGCGCTGGCGCTGGCGGTGCAGAATCTGCTGTGGGGCGTGGGACAGCCGTTCGCGGGAGCGATCGCGGACCGTTACGGGACCCTGCGGGTGTTCGTGGTCGGCGCGCTGCTCTACGCGGCGGGGCTGTTCCTGATGCGCTATGCCACCTCGCCCTCGGTGCTGACGTTGTCTGCCGGCGTGCTGGTCGGCTTCGGGCTGTCGGGCGCGTCATTCAATCTGGTGCTCTCCGCCTTCACCAAGCTGGTGCCGCCGGATCGGCGAAGCCTCGCGCTGGGGATTGGAACCGCGGCGGGCTCGCTCGGCCAGTTCCTGTTCGCTCCCTTCAGCGCGGCGATGATCGACACGGTCGGCTGGCAATCCACGTTGATCGTGTTCGGCGTCCTCATGCTGCTGGTGCTGCCGCTGTCGCTGGTCATTGCCACGCCTCCCGCCCACCGTCTGGGCAGTGCGCACGAACTGGACCAGTCCATTCACCAGGCGCTCGCGGAAGCCTTCGGCCATCGCTCCTATGTGCTGCTGGTGCTCGGGTTCTTCACCTGCGGCTTTCAGCTCGCCTTCATCACCGCGCATTTGCCCGCCTATCTGGTCGATCGCGGCCTGTCGGTGCAGACCGGCGGCTGGGTGCTTGCCGTGATCGGCCTGTGCAACATCATCGGATCGGTCAGCGTCGGCTGGCTGTCGACCTATTTTCCGCGGCGCTATATCCTGTCCACGATCTATCTCTTGCGCGCGCTGTCGATCATCGCCTTCGTCTCGTTCCCGGTGACAGCGGCGTCGGCGATCATGTTTGCCGTCATCACTGGATTAACCTGGCTGTCCACCGTGCCGCCGACGTCGTCGCTGATCGCGTTGATGTTCGGGACGCGCTGGCTGGGGACGCTCTACGGCTTCGCCTTTGTCAGCCACCAGGTCGGCGGTTTTCTCGGCGCGCTTTTGGGCGGGATCGCGTTTGACCGCTTCGGCTCGTATGGCATCATCTGGTGGCTGTCGGCGCTGCTGGGGCTGTTGTCGGCGCTGATCAATCTGCCGATCGTGGAGCGGCCGGTCGAGCGGGTCGCGGCGGCGGCGTCGTGATCCGGCGGGACGTGCGGATGATCCGCAATTGAAGATGCAAGAACTGTGAAAAACGCAAATCGGGGAGGGTCGCAAGTTGGCAACATTCAGGGCCGTTCGGATCGACAAGGCTGACAAGGGCACGACGGCGTCGCTGACCCGGTTCGACGACGCGGAACTGATGGACGGCGACGTCACGGTCGCCGTCGAATGGTCGACCCTGAACTACAAGGATGGCCTCGCCTTGACCGGAAAGGCGCCGGTGGTGCGCCGCTTTCCGATGATCGCAGGCATCGATCTGGCCGGCACCGTCACTACGTCGTCGCATCCGAAGTGGAAGGCCGGCGACAAGGTCGTTCTGAATGGCTGGGGGCTCGGCGAAACTCACCTCGGCGCCTATGCCGAGAAGGCGCGGGTCAAGGGCGATTGGCTGGTACGCCTGCCCGAAGGAATGACCACGCGCGAGGCGATGGCGATCGGCACCGCGGGCTACACCGCAATGCTGTCCGTGCTGGCGCTGGAGCGGCACGGATTGACGCCGCAGGACGGCCCGGTCGTGGTCACCGGTGCCGCCGGCGGCGTCGGCTCCGTGGCCATCGCGCTGCTGTCGAGGCTGGGCTTTCACGTCATCGCGTCGACCGGGCGGACCGCGGAAGAAGGCTATTTGCGCAGCCTGGGCGCCGCCGAGATCATCGATCGCAACGAACTCTCCGGTCCCGCCAAGCCGCTCGCCAAGGAGCGCTGGGCGGGGGGAATCGATAGCGTCGGCTCGACCACGCTCGCCAACCTTCTGTCGATGACCAAGTATGGCGGCGCGATCGCGGCCTGCGGTCTGGCCGGTGGCATGGACCTGCCGACCTCGGTGGCGCCGTTTATTTTGCGTGGGGTGTGCCTTTTCGGCATCGATTCCGTGATGTGCCCGATCGCACGGCGGGAACGGGCCTGGCAGTGTCTCGCAAGCGATCTCGATCGCGGAAAGCTCTCTGAAATAACTCACGAAATTGAATTGGATAAGGTGTTCGACGCTGCCGCACAGATCCTCGGCGGGCAAATCCGCGGTCGCGTCGTGGTAAAAATTCAGTGAGCCATTCAGACTTTACCAACCAAGCTGCGCCAATGTTGCCACGGTTCGTATGGTAAGCAGCGGGTTAAGGTGGCCTCAGCACGGCCGCCGGCGAGTCTGCTGAGCTTGGAGTTGGAAGATGTTGGCACGCCGTTTTGCTGGATCGCTTGTTGCCGGAATGTTGGCTGCGACAGGGGTCGCGGGGGCGGCAGGGGCCGAGGAGTTGACGCCGGAGCAGGCGCGTCAGTTCGTCGCCAACAAGATGTTCGCCTTCACCTGCTTCGACGGCTCGCGGGGGTCCGGCCGGATCTTCAGCGACGGCTCGGTGGCGGGGTCCATTCAGTTCAGCGGGACCGGCCCGATCCGCTACGCCCACCTGCCGGTCAACACCATTCAGGTGCGGACCAACGCGGTCTGCGCCTCGGTCAAGGGCATCCCGTTCGAGCCGTGCTTCAACCTGATCAAGAACGACGAGGGAAGCTTCCGCGGCTCGGTTTCCGGAATGGGCTTCGCCTACTGCGACTTCCGCAAGCACGGCAATTCCATGATCATGGCGCGGGCCCATATCCGGCCGCACCCGCATCATCTGACGGCGGAAGCCTCGCGCGCCGAAGCTCACGATGAGCCGGTCAAGACCGAGCCGGCCCTGGAGTTGCGGCGCTCGACGGACTGAGCTCCGCGCGGATCCACAACCTCGTCTAGTCGATCTCGATCCGGAACGGGCGGCCTTCGATCGTCATGCTTCCAGGTCCAATGGCGTCGAGCGCCCGCAACATGCGGCCGCCACGACCGAGCGCGGCGTCGGCCAGCGACACGATCAGGCGGTTGGGATACGCGCTTGGCGAGGCGAGACGGATCTGCCGCGCGATTGCCATCTCATCGCGATGCGGGTTGAGCAGGCAGGCGGCGGCGAAAGCGCTCGCCGTGGAGCGGCTGATTCCGGCATAGCAGTGGATCACCATCGGCGCGTCGCGCGACCAGCGGCGGACGAAATCGAGCACCTGCGCCACATGCGTCGCCGACGGCGCCACGAACCCGTCGGCCGCCTCGGTGATGTCGTCCATCGACACCTTGAGGTGATTGGGTTCGGGAACCGACGCCGGCGTTTGCGCCTTTTCGACATTGCCCATCACCGTAAGCACATAGCGCGCGCCGGTGGCGTGGACGGTCGCGGGCAGATCGGCGAGTGAGCAGACGTGGAGCATCGCGATCCTCGGTTGGCAGGCGTTCTTATAGAGCACGATACGAAAAAGTGGGTACCGGTTTTCCGAACGGCATGCGCGCGGTCTGCCTCAGCCCAGCAACGCCTTGAAGCGCGCCAGGAACAGCTTCTCCGCCTTGCCGGCCGGCCAAGGCGTCAGATAGGTCGCCTCCGTCGAGGGCGGTAGCCCCGGGTCCCGACCGAACAGCCGCCTGGCTTCGGCCTGGGAAAAGCCGGCGAGCCGCGTCGCCTCGAGATAGGCAGCCCCCATGTCGGCGAGCTTGATTTCCGCCTCGATCTCGGCGGCAAGGGCGGGTGGCAGGCCGAACCGCAGATGGATGGCCGACAGCAGCCGCTTTTCGACCTGCTTGTAGGAGCCGCCGATCACCGCCTTGAACGGCGAGATCATGTCGCCGACCACGTATTCCGGCGCGTCGTGCAGCATGGCGGCGAGCCGGATGCGTTGGTCGATGCGCGGCCGGCGGGCCCGCAGCACGGTCTCGACCAGCAGGGTATGCTGCGCGACCGAAAAGATGTGCGTGCCGTGGGTCTGGCCGTTCCAGCGCGCCACCCGCGCGAGACCGTGGGCGATATCCTCGATCTCGATGTCGAGCGGCGAGGGATCGAGCAGGTCGAGCCGGCGCCCCGACAACATGCGTTGCCAGGCACGAATCGGCGACGTCGTCGCGGAAGGCTTGCGGGGCGGGGTCATCGAATCGGCCAAGGTTCGCCGCAGTATAGGATGTTTCCCGCCGCGCGCGCAGGACGCAGAGGTTGCGCCCGTCGTCGATCAGCCGGAGGGTCCGCCCCCCTGTTGCATCTCGCCTCGCAGGATCTGTGCGTCCATTTCCATGTGGACCGCGGGATAGTCCCGCGGTCCACACCAGTGCCGCGCGTAATTGACGTCCGTCCACATCCGGAACACGACCTCGCACGGCGCATCGAAGACGCGCGTGATCGCGAGCTCGGCGGAGGATCGTTCGATCATGGGTGTGGCACGCTGCAGATTTTCAGGCAGCCCGCTCGCAATTGATCATCCACGGCGTTCCGAACTGGTCGGTCAGCATACCGAAGCGTTCGGCCCAGAAGGTCTTTTCCAGCGGCATCCGCACCGTGCCGTTGTCGGCAAGCGCGTTGAAAACGCGTTCCGCCTCCGCCGGCGTGTCGATATTCAGCGTCACCGAAAAGCCCTTCATCGGCTCGAAGCGATCAGGCGGCGCATCGGAGCCCATCAGCACGCGTTCGCCGATGGCGAGCCGCGCGTGCATGATCTTCTTCTGCCACGCGGGCGGCACATGCGCGGCCGCGGGCGAACCCTCGTGGGGCATCATCATCTCGATCTTGCCACCGAGCACCCTTTGATAATAGGTGAAAGCGGCCTCGCAATTTCCATTGAACGTGAGATAGGGGTTGATCTGCACCGGAGCCTCCTGTTTGGCGAGGGAAAATCCTGAAAAGGATACGACGACGGAGAATGCAGCGTCGCGTGTCCGTCTCGGGGTGGAGCTGCGCGATGCGACAGCACTGCTCGAAACATCATGCTCCGGCAAATGCGACGGCGTCGCGGCGGTGGCGTGACGCATGCTCATTGTTCCGAAACCTTCTTCAACTTGGCGAGGCCGGACTCGAAATCGCCGCCGACCAGCGGATAGATCTTTTCCGCCGGCGCGTTGACCGTGGCGACGCGCTGGACCGCGAAATTGTCCGGTCGCGTGGCGGCATGGCCCAGCAGGGCGGCGAGAGCGACGGCGGCGACGATCACGACGGGGACGACGTAGGTCGGCATGGTGGGCTCGGCTAGACCGCGGTTGCAACTGGGTGGAGACGATGCCTGTGCGTTCCACGCGGGCATCAGGATGGCTTCTTGCGACGAGGTTTTTTCTCCCTGGCCTGCAGTTCCTGCAGATAGAGATCGAGACGATCGAAGCTCGCTTCCCAGAACTTGCGGTAGTCACCGAGCCAGCGATCGACCTCGCGCAGTGGCCCAGCCTCGAGCCGGCACGGGCGCCATTGCGCCTCGCGGCCCCGCGCGATCAGGCCGGCGCGCTCCAAAACCTTGAGATGCTTTGAGATCGCCGGCTGGCTGATCTTGAAGGGTGCCGCGAGCTCGGTGACGCTGGTCTCGCCTAGCGTGAGGCGCGCGAGGATAGCGCGCCGTGTCGGATTGGCGAGGGCGGCGAGCGTGGCGCTGAGACGGTCCGACATGTCGGCAGAATCCGGTCGCAATCTGTATATAACCTAATGGTTATATAATCCGGGAACGAATTCCCGTCAAGCGCGCGTTGTGCGGCGCAAGTCACCGCGATGTTACCAGGGTGCTGAAAAGTGGTCTCTCAGGCACGCGCGGATTTGCCCGAGCCCTTGTTGCGGGCCTTCTTTGCCGTGGCGCAGGCCGCGTGGCGGTGACAGGTGACGAGGTGATCGTTGACCAGTCCGGTCGCCTGCATGAACGCGTAGACGATGGTCGGGCCGACGAATTTGAAGCCGCGCGAGGCGAGTTCCTTGGACACCGCCACCGACAGCGGCGTCGAAGCGGGAACGCTGGCGGTGGTCTCGAAGGTGTTCAGCTGCGGCCGATTGCCGACAAAATCCCACAGCAATTTTGAAAAGCCGGGACCTTCCTCCATGATCTTGAGGTAGGCCTTCGCGCTCGCGACCGCGCCCTCGATCTTGGCGCGGTTGCGCACGATCCCGGCGTCGTTCATCAGCGCGTGGATCTTTTTGGCGTCGTAGCGCGCGATCTTGTGTGGGTCGAAATTATCGAAGGCTTTGCGGAAGTTGTCGCGCTTGCGCAGGATCGTGATCCAGGACAGTCCGGCCTGGAAACCGTCGAGGATGAGCTTCTCGAACAGCGCGCGATCGTCATATTCGGGAACGCCCCACTCTTCGTCGTGATAGGCGACATAGAGCGGATCCTCGCCGGGCCACGGGCACCGCACCAGGCCGTCGGCATGCTGCCGCGCCCTGCTCATACGGGTGCCTTCTTGACGGCGCTGCGCAGCGTCTCCGGCGCCGCCGGCCGCAGCGGCCGGCCGTCGGCCAGCCAGGCCTCGCCGGCTTCCAGCGCCTCGCCGGCGCGATCGATGCGCAGCAGGGCGAGCGCATGGCCGTCGGCGGACGATCCCATGGTGCCGATCAGCTTGTCGCCGGCGACGATGTTGACGCCGGCTGCGGGCGCCGGCCCGTCGACCAGCAGGGGGACGACGCGCGAGCGCGTGGTGCCGCGGTGCTGCATGCGCGACACTACCTCCTGGCCGATGTAGCAGCCTTTGTCGAAATCGACGCCGTGCAGGCGGTCCATGTTGGTCTCGTGGGGAAAGGCGTCGCCATAGGCGAAGTCGACGCCGCCGCGCGGCACGCTGCAGGCGATGCGATGCGCCTCGTAGGCCGAGGCCGTCGTCCATTGCGCGCCGATCAGCGCGCTGGCGCGCTCTGCCACCGTCTCCGGCAGCAGGATGCGCCAGCCCAGCTCCGCGCTACGCGGGTCGGCGAAGGCGAGATCGGGCAGCGTCGACGGTTCGCCGCCCCAGCCGGCGAGAACCCCGATGTCGCCGGAAAGGTATTCGACGCTCACCTTCGCCCGCAGTTTGTAGAAATTCAACTTCGTCGCCAGCGGCTCCGCCAGCTGCCGCGGGCAATCGAGCAACAGGCCGCCGCCATGGCCCGCCGGGGCCTCGGTAATCAGGAAATCGGCGATGATCTTGCCCTGTGGCGTCAGCAGTGCCGCGAACCGGCCGATACCGGGTTGCACCGGGCCCAGATCGGCGGTGACCAGATTGTCGAGGAATTTGCGCGCGTCTTCGCCGCTGACCTTGATGACGCCCCGGTCGGGAAGAAACGCTGCCTGCATGAACTACCTGTCAAAATTTCGCTTGTCAGAACCGCAGCTCAAACGTAAGGCGCTCTGGTGCGCATCACAAGGCGCCGCCCCGGCGAAGTTGTTGAGTGGGGTGAGCAAATTTGCGGCTGCCGCGGGCCCGGCGGACCCGGAACCTGCGGGCCGAGGGCAGGCAGAGAACCCGAAGGCTGGAAATCATGGCACAGACGTTTGACGTCATTCTCCGATCCGGAACGGTCGTCAACCAGGACGGCGAGGGCATCCGGGATATCGGCGTCAAGGATGGCCGCATCGCCGAGATCGGCGCGCTTGCCGGCGCAGCGGCGGCGGAAACCGTCGACTGCAAGGGCCTGCATATCCTGCCGGGGGTGATGGACACCCAGGTCCATTTCCGCGAGCCGGGCCTGACCCACAAGGAGGACCTGGAGTCCGGGTCGCGCGGCGCGGTGCTCGGCGGGGTCACCGCGGTGTTCGAGATGCCCAACACCAATCCGCTGACGGTGACGGAACAGGCTTTCAGCGCCAAGGTGAGTGCCGGCCGTCATCGCATGCACTGCGATTTCGCCTTCTTCATCGGCGGCACGCGCGAGAACGTGGCCGACCTGCCGGAGCTGGAGCGCGCGCCGGGCTGCGCCGGCGTCAAGGTTTTCATCGGCTCATCGACCGGCAGCCTGCTGGTCGAGGATGACGAAGGTCTGCGGCAGATCCTTTCCGTCATTCAGCGGCGCGCCGCGTTCCATGCCGAAGACGAATTTCGGCTGAACGAGCGCAAGCCGCTGCGGGTCGAAGGCGACCCGCGGTCGCATCCGGTATGGCGGGACGAAATCGCCGCGCTGCGGGCGACGCAGCGGCTGGTCGCGCTGGCGCGCGAGACCGGCAAGCGCATCCACGTGCTGCATGTCTCGACCAAGGAAGAGATCGCGTTTTTGCGTGATC
>JBKQQE010000021.1:0-8658 GCA_052326245.1 Xanthobacteraceae bacterium
GCAGTTGGCTTTGCGTTGGATATCGGTTTCGCCAGCGTGGACGTAAAGCGGCTTGGAATGGCGGCAACACTCCATGATATCGGGAAGGCACAAATTCCGCTTTCGATTCTCGACAAACCCGGGCGCCTTGATCCGGGCGAAGAAGAGATAATGAAACGCCATCCGGTCATCGGGTACGAGCTATTGAAGGAAATCCCGGGTATCAGTGCTGAGAGCCTCGCCGGAGTCAGGCACCACCACGAATATCTGGACGGTTCCGGTTATCCCGACGGGCTGACGGCATCGGAGATCCCGGATCTGGTAAGATTGCTCACGATCTCGGATATATTCGCCGCGCTTATCGAGTCGAGACCCTATCGACCGGCAATGCCCCGCCAAACTGCCTACGAAATCCTGAGCAGCATGGAGGGAAAGCTGGAACGCCCCCTTGTGAAGGCGTTCCGAAACGTGGCGATCAAAGCGTGAGGCAGGTTTGAACCCAGGCTCATTTCCAGAGTTTTGAGTTCTAGCTTGGTCGCTCCGATGATATCGGCGGATCGGGCTGGCAAAAAAGCACGTCGAGCCGGACTTCCAAGAACGAGCGGCCGGTCGGCAGATCGGCCTCGATCTTCTGAAATCAGTAACCCCTTGTTTATCGCATAGTCAAATTTACGGAACCATAACCATCATGTCGCGGATTTTGAAAATCATTGGCAGTTATTGAACGATGTAAATTGCAGCCTGATCCCTGCGAGGGAGAGATGACGCAGCCTCGACTGTACCAGCGCATTCGGCCGAGCGGACTGATGCCCAAAGCCGGCAAAATTGCGATTGCACCGAATTTGCCGGCCGTCAACTGCACGGTTATCGACTATTCGGCTGGCGGCGCATGTCTCGATCTGGGCGGCCAGCTGACTGTCCCGCAGCGGATCGAGTTCATCTATGGGAATGTTCGGCGGAAATGCCGCGTCGTCTGGAAACGTGGAAGTCGCATCGGTGTGGCCTATTGACCTCGTCATGAGAACCGATCCGAGCGTCCTTGAGGACTGGCAATGCCTCTCTGGGCACCGTGACCAAGCATTCACGCGCTCTCATCGGGGTAGATCGATCCTGGACCGGCGTGACGGGCCATTCCATGCTCCGAGAGCACTGATTGCGCGACCTCGATCCACCGCCCCGATCAGGCGTCCGGCCCGAACGGCTAGTCTTGCTTTGCGTACAATCGGTCCACCACGCTCTTGAACCGTTCCTGGATCGCGGCCCGCTTGGGCTTGAGCGTTGGCGTAATCAAGCCTTCACCGACGGTCCATGGCTCGAGCGTGAGCCAGACCTTGCGCGGGGTGGCGTATTTCGGAAAATTGGAAACGGCCGCCTCGATCTTTTTCAGGGCGTGCTCACGCACGGGTTCGAGCGCCAGCGCCCTCTCGATTGGAACATCGATCCGCAGCTTTGCGAGCGTTTCGGCGAGCAAGGCCTTGTTGACGACGGCAAGGGCGGCAATGAACGGCCTCTGCTCGCCGATAACCATGACCTGTTCAAACAGGGGATCCTGGAGAATGGCGTTTTCGAGATCGCCGGGCGAGACTTTCTCGCCGGTCGAGGTGACGATGATGTCCTTGATCCGGCCCTTGATGACGACCTGGCCGTCGCGTTCGAGCGCCCTGTCGCCCGAATGCGGCCAGCCGTCCTCGCCGAGGATCCGCCGGGTTTCTTCCGGGCGCTTCCAGTACCCGAGCATGACGTTGGGACCGCGAACCAGCAGTTCCTCGTGATCTCCGATCCGAATGTCCACGCCGGGGATCGGTTCACCGACGGTCTCCGGATCGTTCTTCCCGGGGCGGTTGACGCACACCACCGGCGAAGTCTCGGTCATGCCGTAGCCCTGGATGATGTTGACGTCCATGGCGAGAAAAAACCGGGACACGGCCGCCGGCATGGGCGCGCCCCCCGCGACGGCGAGACGCAGTCTGCCTCCGAAGGCCGCCCTGACGGGCCTTGCGACGACGCGGTCCAGCAGTTGCCACGCCAGGCTTTCAGGGCCGCGAAGGCGTGGTGCCCTGCCTTGCGCGGCGAGAAAGCGCCGCCAACCCAGATCCTCGGTCCGTTCGAGCAGGCGTCGCGACAACACGCCCCGCCTTTCGCTCTGCTCGCGGATCCGGACATGCATGCGCTCGTAGATTCGCGGCACCGAGATCAGGACCGTCGGGCTGACGATCTTCATGTCTTCGTTCAATACCGCCGCCGACCGCGCGAAGGCGACCGCGCTGCCCGCGGCGATCGGCAGGTAGTAGCCGATCGTCCGCTCCAGCGTGTGTGACAGCGGCAGGAACGAAAGGAAGACGTCCTCCTCGTTCGGACAAATGCATTCCCGTGCCGCAAGGACGTTCGAAACCACGTTCAGGTGAGACAGCATGACGCCCTTGGGGCGTCCGGTGGTTCCGGAGGTGTAGACAACCGCCGCCATCATCTCGGGGCAGACATCCGGCAAGGTCGCGGTGGATTCCAGCCCCCTGGAAAGCCACAGCGAGGAACGGATGACGCGGGAATCGGAATGCCGCGCGTCATTGATCTTCTCGTCGGACACCAGGATGATGCGCTTCAGGCTCGAAACGTTGGCAACCTCGGGAGCCAGGCGCTCCCAGTAGCCGGGATCGTCGATCACGACAACACTGACTTCGCTGTCGGCCAGGATATAGCCGACATTCCCGGGATTGTCGGTCAGATGCAGCGGAACGATCGCGAGACCGAGCGAGAGCGCGGCCTGGTCGAGGAGAACGTATTCGACGCTGTTGCGCATCAGCGTTGCGACGCGCGAGCCGACGGCAAGGCCTTCGCCGGCAAGAGCCTCCCGCCAGCGAATGGATTCCTCGCCGACGCGGCGCCAGCTCCAGTCAATCCAGCGCCCACTGCGACCGTCGTGCTGCCGGTACGCTGGGCGGTCTGGAGTCAGGGCCACGCGTGCGCCGAACATTTCCGGGAGCGTGCGCGCCGCCTTGATCGCAATTACCTGCACGGAATTACTCCACCTTGATCCTGTTCGCTGTTCACGAGACGATGCGAGCGCTCAAACCCTGGTCATGATCCCGGCCACAGCCTGGCAACGATGCCGGCGACCCTGAAGCGGGCGCGATTGGCGGGCGCCACGCTGATCGTGCACGTCATTCCGGCCGCCAGGTCCACGCCTTGCGGGACCTGGTCGATGTGAATGCGAACCGGAATGCGTTGGGCGAGCCGCACCCAAGAGAAGACCGGATTGACGTTGGCGAGTCCCTGGCCGTCAGCCACGCCATTCTGGTCGCTGATGCCGCGGGCGATGCTTTCGACATGACCGATGACCGGTGCGTCGTATCCCATCAGGGCGGCCTCGGCCCGGTCGCCGGCACGGATGCCGGCCAGTTTGGTCTCCTCGAAATAGCCGGCGATCCAGAATGACGCGCTGTCGATGAGCGCGATATTGGCGACCCCCTTCGTCGCGTAGTCGCCGGCCCGCAGCCGCAGATTGGTCACGTAGCCGTCCACCGGCGCCCGCACCTGGGCGCGCTCGAGATCGAGCCTGGCCCTGTCCAGCTGCGTTTCGGCCTCGACCTGCGCGGCGCGCGCGATCGCCGCCGCCATGCGAAAGTGCTCCCGTTCGGCATCGGACACCGAGATGTTGGTGAGCTTCTCGCGCCGCTCGCTGTCGGACGCCTTGACGAAAAGGTCACTCTTGCGCTGTTCGAGGGCGGTTTGGGCGAGCGCGAGGTTCAGCCTGTAGTCCTTTTGATCGATGGTGTAGAGCACGTCGCCCTTGTGAACGAACTGGTTGTCCGCGACATTCACGTCCGTGACGCGTCCGGAAATCTCGGGGGCGATCGTCACCGCTTCCGCCCGAACGCGACCGTCCCTCGTCCACGGCGCTTCGGTGTAATAGCGCCAGAGGGAGAAGCCGAGGACCAAGCCCACCGTCAGGACGCCCAGCGTCGCGCCGACCCGCAACGCGCTCCTTATCGTCTTGCTCGCATTCCGTCTCGAAGTTCTACGCATATTCCGACTCCACAAGTGGCATCGCAGCTTCCCGCCGGATCAGAAGAATCCGACGACCACCGCGAGAATGGCGAGAAACAGACCCGTTTCCGCGAGTTCGGGGCGCCAGAAGGCCCGCTCCAGACCGGCGCGGACGATGATCAGGCGACCGACCAGGAAAATGACGAACGCGGCCAGGTAGAAACCGACGAATGGCGTGATGTAGACGCCGGCGATCGCGATATCTTTCGGCATTGCTTCAGGCCTCTGCGAAACGGGAACGGTTGGGCGATGCCGCGATTGCGGCTGCCTCCGCCAGGGCGGCGGCGGCGCGCAGGAGCGGCGTCCGATCAGGCCCGGCCGCCGCGCCGCTCATGGCGGCGAGCCTGTTCGCCGCCTCAAGCAGGGCGGGCGCCTTGGGAGCGGCGGTTGCGGTCTTGAATGAGCGCCGCGCCTCGTCCGGGATGTTGTCCGCGGCGAGTGCGATGCGGGCGCGTTGCACCGCCAGCGCCAGCCGCGATTCGGCGTAGGCTTCAGCAAGCAGCGGCTGCCCCGCCGCCAGCGTCGTGCCGAGGCGGGTCGCAAGCGTGATCAGGAGGTGATAGATCCTGCTCTCGAACGCCGCCCGATCCTCCACGGGCCTGCTGCTCGCCCGTGCGAGCTGATGGCGAATCACGCGCACCAGGCGCTTCGGTTCGGCCTTCTCGTCGAAAGGCAGGATCGCGCGATACAAATAGGCGGCGAACACGGCGCCGACGACCGACACCAGAGCGTTGTTCAAGGTGGTCGCGGGATTGAAGACCATCGGATTGGTCGGCGACAGCGCGACGACGAAGAAGATGCGGAATCCGCCGGCAATGCCCGCCAGAAGAGGATTGGCAGGGCTGAGCAGGCTGACGAACAGCAACGGCCCCATCGCCATGGCCAGCAGCGGGAAGCCATTGGCCGGCGCAAGCAGACCGAATTCGCAGAAGATGGCCGCGATATCGGCGAGGACGACGCCGATCGCGAAGGCGATGCTGGCTTTCGCGGGGTTCGGCGTCAACGCCAGCAGGCTGCAGATGACGGCGACCGCGACCGGCGCCTGGGCGCCATCGCTCCATCCCGTCGCATAACAGAAGGCGCCGGCGGAGATGACGCCCAGGAGGGCACGGAAGCCGTTGCGCAGCGCGGTCTCGACGTCGACGTGGTAGCCGATTGAGGCGACGGTCCGCGCACCGCGGTCCGCCGTGAAAGCCTCGAGATCGAGCAGAGCGGCTTCGAGCTGGTCGATCAGTTCGTCCAGGTTGCCGAGCAGTTGCAGTTCGCGCAGGGACGGTTGCTCTCCGGTCGAAAAGCGCTCTGCGGAGAGGCGCAACCGGCCGCGCATTTCCGAGAGCAGGTCGCCGACAGCGCCGTCGCCAGCCGAGAGCCGATCCGCAAGCCGGTCGAGGCGATCGCGAAACTCGGCGATCATGTCCCTGCCGACCGCAGCGTCGGCAGAGCGAACGTCGGCGATGGCGCGCAGCGTGGTGACGGCGCCGATCAAGGCACCGAGCGCGCTGCGCAACGCGTTCGCCTGCCGGGCGGCGCGTGGCGACTCGGTCGCGGCGAATTCGATCAGGCTGTCGAGGCCAAGGATGTGGCCCGTGACTTCGACGAAACGGGGGTCGCTGACGGTGCCGCCCGACGGTGCCAGCGTGTCCCGGGCGAGCGACAGGATCGCCTGGATCGCGCTCTTCAGGCGCGGAATCAGGTCCTTTCGCGCGCCGCCGGGCAGGCACAGGGTGCTGATCAGGCCCGCGCAAACCACGCCCACCGTAATGGCCGCGACCCGCGCGCTGGCGATGTCGAACGCGTGATCCGGCACCTGGATCGCCGCCATGCCGATCAGCGGAACCGTATAGCCCGAGAGCACGGCGGCGTAGGCGCGAAAGTTGCGCAGCATGATCGCGACCGTCGTGCACAATCCAACCCAGAGCGCGACAGCGGGAATGAAGAGCGCGGAATATTGTCCGCACAGATCGACAAGCACGAGCGCGACCGTGCCGCCGACGAAAGTGCCAAGCAGCCGGTAGAGGCTCTTCGACAGCACCATGCCGCGGATCGGCGCGGCGACGATGAGAACCGTGACCATTGCTGTCGACGGACTGTCGAGCGCTAGCCAGAAGGCGACATAGAGCGCAAGCAGAGCGGCAGCCGTCGTCGTCAGCGCGAAATAGACGCCGCTCGCTTGCATCCACGACGCGGCGGAGCGCAACGCGTCGAGAAGGCGCCCGGCGCGCCGGCGCGCACGACGGCCGCGGACACGGCTCCCGATCCTGGCGTCGTCGGCGAGGGCGGTCATGGTCACGCGACCTCCTCGGCCGGCACCGTGTTGAGCTGCGCTTCGATCTGGTCGAGGACGCTGATGCAGATGCGGAATTCCTCGTCGGAGATGCCCGAGAGCAGGCGAGCGGAAAACGCGGACGCGATCTTGTGCAGCTGGCCCAAATGGGCCCGGCCGCTCCTGGTGAGATGGATCGTCTTGGCGCGGCGGTCCCGAGGATCCTCACGGCGTTCGATCAGGGAATGCGCCTCAAGATCGTCGAGCAGACGGACCAGCGACGGCCCTTCGATGAGCAAGGCGTGGGCGAGGTCCTTCTGCCGAACGCCGTCGCCCAATCGACCGAGCCAGTAGAGCGGCCGCCATTTCGATGCGGTGAGATCGCCGTGCTGCTTGAGTTCCGTGTCGATGCGCTGGCGCCAGGCCAATCCCACCCGGGAGAGCCGCACCCCGAATTCCGTTCTCATTGCGTCGGAGGACCAGGAGGTCATGGCATTTCGATTTCGTTCGCTAAATTAGATAGCTACCTATCTATTATTCTCCTATGTAATTGTCAAGCAATCCGGGCACCGGTGCTGACGGTCACTAAAAACAGCTGTTACTAGAATTACTTACGGCGAGCGAAAGGGGGTGGTGGGCGAAATTGACTGGGGGCGTGACTCCGCAGAGGTGACCCCACCAATCTTCATCACGCGCTGACGATGACCGACATCGCGGAAGCGGTCGGGCATCAGCCGTCGAGCTCTGCAACTCGGGTTCGCAAGTCTTGCGACACAACGCCGGCGGCCTGTTTGCGAAAGATCCGGCTTGAGGCGGTTCACGCCGAGGAACCGGATCAACCATAACAGGACACCGCGTTCCAGCCATGGCCCCCGAAATGAAAACCCGCCCGCCGAGTTTGCGGCGGACGGGGATCATGGCAGGGGGAAAAGATCAAATATATTGTGTGCACCACAGTATGACAATTAGACGACGAAATCAGCCAAGGGCCGCTTGATCCGCATCAACCCACACCATTGTCGTCTCCCTCCGGTGAGCACCGCCTTGTCGGGTTAGGTTGATTGCTGTGTAACAGTCCTTATGGACGTCCATAAGCACAGTACTCAGATTGAACGGTTAGAGGTCGTCGAGACGGGCCGGCGGCGTCGCTGGTCCGACGACGAGAAACTTCGGATCGTGTTGGAGAGTTTGGAGACGCCTCGGGCGATCTCGTCGACGGCGAGACGTCATGGCATTTCGCGCTCGTTGCTGATGACGTGGCGGCGTGCCTTGCGCTCCGAGCCCGCATCCCCCGACGTACAGCAGACGGGCTTCGTGCGGGCGATAGTTGCTACCGCCGAGAAAGTAGCAGCGGAACCCAGCGCGCCCGCGAACGGGCGCATGGTGATCGAGATCGGGAAGGACCGCCGTGTTATCGTCGATGCCGGCGTTGACGCGACCGCCCTGGAACGGGTGCTGCGGGTTCTGGAGCGCCGATGATTCCGGTTGCTGCAGGCGTGCGGATCTGGATCGCCTCCGGCCATACCGATATGCGCAAGGGCATGCAGGGCCTGGCGTTGCTGGTGCAGGAAGGCCTCGGCCGCGACCCGTTCGCGGGCGACGTCTTCGTGTTCCGCGGTCGCGCCGGTTCATTGATCAAAGCCCTGTGGCATGACGGGATCGGACTGTCGCTGTACGCCAAACGGCTGGACCGCGGTCGCTTCGTGTGGCCGGCGACGGCGGATGGCGTGGTGGCGCTGAGCGCGGCGCAGATGAGCTATTTGCTTGAAGCGATCGACTGGCGCAATCCGCAACATACTTGGCGGCCGCAGAGTGCCGGCTAGGCATAAAAATGTTCTGAGCAGCATAAAAAAGCCGCCGCAAATCGCTGATTTTGTGATTCCATCAGCCTCATGAAAGCTGGTGTTGAAGCCCTGCCAGACGACGTCGAAACGCTGAAAGCGGCCTTGATTGTCGCTCTCGCGGAGGCCGCGGCCGCCCGGGCTCAACAATCCGACGACCAGGCGCTGATCGCCCATCTGAAGCTGCAGATTGAGAAGCTGAACCGAGATCGCTATGGCCCGCGCTCGGAGCGCACCGCGCGGCTTTTGGATCAGCTCGAGTTGACGCTGGAGGAACTGGAGACCGCGGCGACCGAGGACGAACTTGCCGCCGAAATGGCGGCGGCCAAAACCACGACCACGACGGTGGCGTCGTTCACGCGCAAGCGGCCTTCCCGCAAACCGTTCCCGGATCATTTGCCCCGCGAACGCGTGCTCGTGCCGGGACCTGTGGCGTGCGCCTGCTGCGGCGGGGCGCGGTTGTCCAAGCTCGGCGAAGACATTACCGAGACGCTGGAGGTCATCCCGAAATCCTGGAAGGTGATCCAGCAC
>JBKQQE010000022.1:0-5296 GCA_052326245.1 Xanthobacteraceae bacterium
CAGGCTCTCCGGGCTCGCATACGTGAGCCACTCGTCGACGGTGAGGCCGTTGCCCTTCGACTTGGAAATCTTCTGCCCCTTCTCGTCGAGGAACAGCTCGTAATTGAAGCCGACGGGCGGCTCGCCGCCGAGCGCCCGCACGATCTGCGACGACAGCTTTACGGAATCGATGAGGTCCTTGCCGGCCATCTCGTAGTCGACGCCGAGCGCGACCCAGCGCATCGCCCAGTCGGGCTTCCACTGCAGTTTGCACTTGCCGCCGGTCACCGGCAGCGTCACCCGCTCAGCCGTCTCCGGATCGTCGTAGGAAATGGTTCCGGCGCCGACGTCGTGGGCGACGATCGGCACCTGCAGCACCACGCCGGTGCGCGGGCAGATCGGCAGGAACGGCGAGTAGCTCGCCGCGCGCTCCTCGCGCAGCGACGGCAGCATGATCGCCATCACCGCGTCGAAGCGCGCCAGCATCTTCAGGAGCGCGGCGTCGAACCGGCCCGAGGTGTAGTAGTCGGTCGAAGAGGCGAATTCGTAGTCGAAGCCGAAGGTATCGAGAAACGCGCGCAGCCGCGCGTTGTTGTGGGCGCCGAAGCTCGGATGGGTGCCGAACGGATCGGGCACCCGCGTCAGCGGCTTGCCGAGATGCGGCGCGATGATATCCTTGTTCGGAATGTTGTCCGGCACCTTGCGCAGGCCGTCCATGTCGTCGGAAAAGGCCAGCAGGCGGGTCTTGATCTTGTCCTCGGTCAGCACCCGGAAGGCGTGGCGCACCATGGTGGTGCGCGCCACCTCGCCGAAGGTGCCGATATGCGGCAGGCCGGACGGCCCGTAGCCGGTCTCGAACAGCACCTCGTCCTTGGGCGCCTTCTTGAGCCGGGCCACGATCTGCTTCGCCTGTTCGAACGGCCAGGCGTTGGATTGTTCGGCCAGTGACCGCAGCTCGCTGGCGGTGCCGGGAATTTCATTCGACATCATCATCTCACGCCCTCAGAACGGACTGACCGAGAAATAGCGCAGCCACAGGTCGGTGTAGCGGCCTTTTTCCCAGATCCTGAACATCGCCCAGTTCAGGGCCTGGCGCAGCACGTCGTTGCCCTTGCGCACCGCGATGCCGATGCCTTCGCCGAAATAGCGGCTGTCGACGAACGGCCCGCCGCTGAAGGCGCAGCAATCGGCGGAATCGGTGCCGTTGATCCAGAACGCGAGAGAGATCGCGTCGCCGAAGATGTCGTCGACCTCGCCGCGCCGCAGCGCCAGGCGAAGCGCGTCGTCGTTGGGGTAGGAGACGATCTGGGCGTCGGTGAACTGCGCTTTCAGAAACGCCTCGTGGGCGGAGCCGGCGATGGCGCCGACCTTCTTGCCCTCGAGAAATTCCGGGCGAATCTCCGGCAGCACGGCGTCGCGCCGCGACACGAACCGCGCCGGCGCGCGGTAGTAGGGGTCGCTGAAGTCGACCCGCGCGCGCAGCTGCGGCGTCGCCGCCAGCGAGGCGATGACGGCGTCGCCGCGGTTGGCGGCGAGCGAATCCACCAGCGTCTCGAAGCGGCGCATCTGGATGGTGCAGGAGACCTTGATCTCGTCGCAGATCAGCCGCGCCAGGTCGACATTGAAGCCGGCGGGATTGCCGTCGGGGCCGGTGAAATTGAAGGGCGGATAGTCGGTTTCGGTCAGAAACCTGATGACGGTGAGGCGCGACATGTCGGGCCGGTCGGGCCGTCGCCGGGGGTCCCAGAAGCCCGGCACCGCCTGCGGCGCGTTCTGCGCGCCGGGCGCCGGCGGCACCGGCTTGGCGGCGGCCGGGCCCCTTGGCGGAATCTGCGCCGACGCGGAAGGCACCCCGTGAAGCAGCAAGCCGGCCAGGCAGCCGACCGCGACGATCGCGGCGGCCGGCGCGCGCATCGGGCGGATTTTCACGGCGGCAGCGGGGTGTTGCAGCATGGCTTCAGGGCAAACGCGCGCTTTGGGACGACGGATGATGGTTTCTGGACCAAAGCCCGCGGAAGATCAAAGACATTACAGGTAGCGCCGCAGGTCGTCGGCGGCCTCTTGCGGCGTGCGCTTGAGGTTGAACGGCGCCACGAAGCGCCCGTCGCGGTCCATCAGATAGACCAGCGCCGTGTGATCCATGGTGTAGTCGCCGTCCTTGAGCGGCACCTTGCGGGCATAGACCCGGTAGCCGGCGACGACCTTGGCGATTTCGTCGGGCGTGCCGGTGAGGCCCTTCAGATGCGGATCGAAACTCGACAGGTAGTCCTTCATCGCCGCCGGAGTGTCGCGCTCGGGATCGACGGTGACGAAATAGGCGTTCATCTTGTCGGCGTCCGGCCCCATGGCGCGCAGCAGTTCCGACATCTCGAACAGGGTGGTCGGACAGACATCCGGACAATGGGTGTAGCCGAAGAACACCAGCGAGGGCCGCCCCTTCAGCGAGGCCTCGGTGACGCGCGCGCCGCTGGCGTCGCTGAGCGCGAAGGGGCCGCCGATCGCGGCCGGTCCGGTCGCGCCGCTCCAGCCGCCGAGCAGCCAGAATGTCACCAAGAGTCCGATCGCGAGGCTTGCCGCGAACGCCGCGACAACCACCAGCGGGCGCGTCCTGCTATCCGTCATGCGCGTCACGAGATCCCGTCAAAAGCAGGCCGCGAAGCCGGCCGAAAGTGTCTGGAAGAACACCGCCGAGCCATAGCGCAGCCACAGCACGCCGGCCACAGCCAGCACCACCCCCGCGGCAACCAGGGCAGCCATGGCCACCGCCGCGGCCCACCGGCCGGGCGGCCGGGTTTCAGGCGCGGACGAGGCGCGGACCATCGCCGGTTCCTCAGTTGCAGGGTCTCTTGACATAAAGCCGCAGCCCCCGAGGGGCAAGGGCCGGCTGCCGCAGACGACGATCACGTCCTGCGGAGCCGTCGGCCGCGGCCGGCCGAAACCGTCGTCAATTCGAGCAGTTGGTGCGACGCGTCAGTTCGGGTTGGAGCGCTGCGACGCCTCGGCGTCCATGTAGCAGGGCCGGTACATGCCGGTGAGCTGGCGGCCGCGCAGGAACAGCATCCGCGGCGTCAGGCCGCCACGCTTGTCGATCCAGTGCTGGATCTGCGGCGGATACCACGAATACAGCAACTGGGTGGCTTCCCGATTGGTCACGATATGCCCCCGGCGGCCAGGGTCCCATGCGGCATGGAAGCCCAGCGAGGCCCGCGCGGTCACGCAGATCTTGTCGTGCGGTACCGCGTGCAGGACGATGGTGCAGGCGGAGGCGCACAGACCATCGATCATGACCGATTCACCGGACTGCTTCAGCTCCTGGAAGCGGTCCATGTAGGTTCCGATTCGACCCCCACGATCATCAGCAATGCGAACCAAAGCCTGACTGCCGCCCACGCCTGCCATCAGCAGCATGGCCGCCAGCAACCCCGTGACAACCTTCATTCCCGCCCCACCGAGTTCGAAGCAATGCAATCGCGTAGCCCAAAGGTCTTTCGAACTCCTTGATTTGTCCAGCAGGGAAAGCGCGGCGCGCGCAATTTGAAAACGGGTGTTGCGCAGAAGATGCAGTTGAGTGGAACAACGGTCCCGATGCGGCACAGGATACGGCACGGGCGCAGGCCCGCGCAGGAAAGCCGTTGACCGCGGTTCCAGCGGCGCGCTTCAATCGTCGGTAACGGGCGGGGTTACCGCTCAAGGACGACGGCTCCAACCGGGCCTTCTGAAATAAGCGCGGAGGGGACAACCATGGCCGACGAGGCGGACGTCATTGTCGTGGGCGCGGGCCTGGCCGGGCTCGTCGCCGCGACGGAAATCGCAGACGCCGGCAAGCGCGTCGTGGTGATCGACCAGGAGGCGGAGCAGAACCTGGGCGGCCAGGCGTTCTGGTCGCTGGGCGGGCTGTTCCTGGTCGATTCGCCCGAGCAGCGCCGCCTCAAGATTCGCGATTCGTTCGATCTCGCCTGGCAGGACTGGCAGGGCACGGCCGGATTCGACCGCGCCGAGGACCATTGGCCGATGCGCTGGGCCGAAGCCTATGTCGGCTTCGCCGCCGGCGAAAAACGCGACTGGCTGCGGGCCATGGGACACCGCATCTTCCCGGTGGTCGGGTGGGCCGAGCGCGGCGGCTATGACGCGCTGGGGCACGGTAATTCGGTGCCCCGCTTTCATGTCACCTGGGGCACCGGGCCCGGTATCGTCGAGCCGTTCGTCCGGCGCGCCCGCGCGGCGGAAGCCCGCGGCCGGCTGAGTTTCCGCTTCCGGCACCGCGTCGACGCGCTCACCACCACCAACGGCGCGGTCAGCGGGGTCAGCGGATCGGTGCTGGAACCGACGGCGGTCGAGCGCGGCAAGACCTCGTCGCGCAGCGTGGTCGGCGACTTCGCGCTCAACGCCCAGGCGGTGATCGTGGCCAGCGGCGGCATCGGCGGCAACCACGACCTGGTGCGGCAGAACTGGCCGGCGCGGCTCGGCCAGCCGCCGCGGCGCATGGTCGCCGGCGTGCCGGCGCATGTGGACGGCCGCGGCATCGCCATCGCGGAAGCCGCGGGCGCGCGGCTGATCAACCGCGACCGCATGTGGCACTACGTCGAGGGCCTCGAGAACTGGGATCCGATCTGGCCCAACCACGGCATCCGCATTCTGCCCGGCCCCTCGTCGATGTGGTTCGACGCCCGCGGACGCCGGCTGCCCGCCCCGCTCTATCCCGGCTACGACACGCTCGGCCAGCTCGCCCATATCATGGCCACCGGCTACGAGTATTCGTGGTTTATCCTGACCCAGAGCATCATCAAGAAGGAATTCGCGCTGTCGGGCTCCGAGCAGAACCCCGACCTCACCTCGAAGAGCTGGCGCCAGGTGCTGGGGCGCGCCACCAACAAGGCGGCACCAGGCCCGGTCGAGGCCTTCAAGCGCTACGGCCGCGATTTCATCGTCCGCGACACCCTCGACGACCTGGTCGCCGGCATGAACGCGCTCGCCGGCGACAACCTGCTCTCGCTCGACGCGATCCGCCACCAGATCGAAGCGCGCGACCGCGAGATCGCGAACGTCTTCACCAAGGACACCCAGGTGATGGGCATCCGCAACGCGCGCAACTATCTCGGCGACAAGCTGATCCGGACCGCGAAGCCGCACCGTATCCTCGACCCCGCCCATGGGCCGCTGATCGCGGTGCGGCTCAACATCCTCACCCGCAAGACGCTGGGAGCGCTCGAGACCGATCTCGATCCCCGCGTGTTCGGCACGGGCGGCGAAGTGATCGGCGGGCTCTACGCGGTGGGCGAAGCCGCGGGCTACGGCGGCGGCGGCATGCACCGCTACC
>JBKQQE010000023.1:0-9519 GCA_052326245.1 Xanthobacteraceae bacterium
GCAGCGACCGCCGGCAAGTCCGCCATGGCCATCGCGGCTTCTCCGAAAACCGCATGGAGCGCGCCGAGCGCGGCGCGGCGCGGCTCGCGACCGGCCGCCTCGCCGCCGGGCAACAGGAACCGCGCAAGATGGGCGGCGCGGCGCCACCTTGCATCGCCGACCGCCAGGAACTCGCCGCCCCAGACCGTGCCATCGCGACCATGCCCGGTCCCGTCCCAGGCGACACCGAGAACCGGTCCGTCGAGACCATCTTCATTCATGCAACTGAGGACGTGCGCGAGGTGATGCGGGACGCGGATGACGGGGGGCCCAAGCCGCTCGCTGGCAAGCCGTTCGGCAAGACGGGTGCTGTGATAGTCCGGATGCGCGTCGCAGGCGACGGATCGCGGATGCAGGCCATAGAGCGTGGTCAAGCCTTCGACCGCCTCGGCAAGCGCCACGCGCGTTTCGGCGCCATCGAGGTCGCCGATATGGGGGCCGAGGACGATGTCGCTGCCGGTTGCGATCGCCACCGCGTTCTTCTGATGCGCACCCAGCGCGAGGCTCGGCACGGCGGGGGAACCCGGAGCGATGAAGGGCTGGGGAGCATAGCCCCTGGCGTGGCGCAGGACCATCTCCCGACCAGCGACAACCCGTACGACGGAATCGTCGATCGGCCGCAGGATCGGGCGGTCGTGAACGAGGAACAGGTCGGCGATGCCGTCGAGTTTCCCAAGCGCCTTGGCCTCATCGGCGATGATGGGCTCGGTGCCCTGGTTGCCGCTGGTCGCCACGACCGGAAAGCCGAGTTCGCGCCCAAGCAGGTGATGGAGTGGCGTCGCAGGCAGCATCACGCCAAGCCGCGGCGTGGACGGGGCCACGCCGGGCGAGATCACCGCCGCGTCGGCGCGGCCGCGCAAGAGGACGATCGGCGCCGCCGCCGAGGAAAGCAGCCGTTGTTCCTCGATGGTGACGTCGGTGATCTCACGCACCTCGGCGATGGTCGAGACCATGATGGCGAACGGCTTCGCCGGTCGGCGTTTGCGATCGCGCAAGCGGCGCACCGCCGCCTCGTCGCGCGCATCCACGAACAGCTGGAACCCGCCGAGGCCCATGACGGCAACGACCTTTCCGCCGCGTAACGCTGCCGCCTCGGCCACCAGACTGCGATCCCCCGTCGCGCATGCGTTCCCCCCGGCGTCCAGCAGCGCAAGCCGGGGGCCGCATGCCGGGCAGGCGTTGGTCTCGGCATGGAAGCGGCGCGATCGCGGATCGTCGTATTCCGACCGGCAGGCCGCGCACATCGGGAAGTGCCGCATGACGGTCCGCGCCCGGTCATAAGGAATCGCCTCGATGATGCTGTACCGCGGTCCACAGTGGATGCAGGTCGTGAAAGGATAGCGATAACGGCGGTTCTGCGGATCGAGGATTTCGGCGAGGCAGTCAGCGCAGGTTGCGAGATCGGGGAGAACCACCGCCGGACGCTCGCCGCCGACGATGCTCGGAGCGATCACGAAGGCTCGGTTCCCATCGGGCGGAAGCCAGGACGCCCGCCGGTCATGAATGCCGGCCGGCGGTCGAATCTCGGCGTCGAGCCGGCGGAGAAAGCGCTCGACCGCCGGCGGCGGCCCTTCGACTTCGAGCGCCGCGCCCTCGCCGGTGTTGCGGACGAAGCCGCCAAGTCCTTCCGCGACGGCGAGCCGGTGTATGAAGGGCCGAAATCCGACACCTTGCACGGCCCCGGTCACCTCAAGCCGAAGCCGTCGTCGCGCCTCGCTGCCCCTGCCGACGGACGCGTGTCTCTTCATCAGCCCTCCGCGCCGTTGTCGGGAACCTCGAGGTCGATGCTCTCGATCATCACGTCCTGCGCACATGGATCTGCGGCGTCTTCGGAGGTCAGGATCCGCAAGGCCGCGCCTTCGGCCAGCGTACCACGGATCTCCTCGTCGAAATGCTCGCGGAAATGCCCGGGCGAGAACTGGCTGAGCGCACCAAGCCGGACCGCGACGCCGACAACACGCTTTGCCGCGGCATCCCGCGCGACCGCTTCCAGCCGGCGCACCAAGTCCCTTACGATTCCCGTCTCATGCACTGGACGCGACCTTTCCTTCATGTCGCCGGAGCCTGCCGACCTCGGCGACGACGCGATCCGCCGCCTCGGCGACCGCAACCGTCACCTCTGGCGTCATTGCGGCGCCGCCATCGAAAGAAGCGCCTTCCACCGCATAGACGATGACGGCTGCGGGCAGCGACCTCAGCGCGGCGGCGAGCGCGATCACCTCCGCAAGGCCGAAGGCGTGGCTCGATGCCAGAGATGCGTCATGCGGCAATTCGCCGGCGCCCGCGTCAATCCGATGGATGCGCCCCGGCACCCCCATCGGCGCGGCAGCATCGATGCAGACGACCGCATCAAAGCCGGCCCAGTCCTCAATAAGGGATAGCATGTTGCCGCTTCGCGCAATGAGCGCAACGTCCGAGGGCAGTTGTCCGGCGAGTTTCGTTGCGACCAGAGCGCCAATGCCGTCGTCCGCGCGGTCGGGATTACCGACGGCGACCACGAGGACCTTCGGCACCATGTCCTTGCTTCGGGCTGCGCCGCTCATGTCCGGCGTACCGTGAGCTTGAGGAAATGGGCCGAACAGGAGATGCAGGGGTCGTAGTTGCGGATGCTCTGTTCGCAGCGGTCGCGGATGACGTTGTCGGGCTGATCGAGCACCGAAGTGGCGGCATCCGCGAGATCAGATTCGATGCTGAGCTGGTTCTGCGAGGTCGGCGGCACGATGCGAGCGCGCGCGATGGTGCCGTCCGCCTGGAAGTCATAGCGGTGCCAGCAGATCCCGCGCGGCGCCTCGGTGCAGCCGAAGCCGGTACCGGCGCGCGGCTCGATCGCCACCGCCGCCAGGTCCGGCGGCTCGTAGGCGGCGATCAGACGCAACGCTTCCTCGCAGGCAAAGACGAGTTCGAGCCCGCGCACGATGATGCTCTTGAACGGATTGCGGCAGACCGGACCGAGCCCGACCTCGCGCGCAAGCTGCCGAACGGAGTCCGGCAGCCGATCGAAGTTCAGCGCGTAGCGCGCGAGCGGACCGACAAGATAGGCACCGCGCCGCTTCACCACGGAATGAAGCGCCGTCGAGTGAGCGACGTGCCGTTCCTCGAACTCCTTCTCGAAGTCGGAGATATCGATGTCGATATCCCGGCTGGAGACAAGCCGGCCCTCGTTCAAGGGGTATTCGTCGGGATGGCGGAGCGCGACGAATTCATAGTCACGCTCGAAATCCGGGAACGGAAATGTGGCGACCCAGCGGACCATGCCAATGGCGAGATCGCGGGCGCGCGCAAGGTTTTCCGCGACTGGCGTAAGCTCGGCGCGCGTCGGCACCCGGTGGAAGCCACCCGCCCGGACGTTGACCGGATGGATCTCCCGGCCGCCGACCACACGCATCAGCTCGTTGCCGGCCTTCTTCAGCGTCAGCCCGTTGCGGACGGCCTCGCCGTGGTCTTGCGCCATCCGGATCGCGTCAGGAAAGCCCAGAAAGTCCGGCGCGTGCAGCATCACCACGTGAAGCGCGTGGCTTTCGATCCATTCGCCGCAATAGATCAGCCGCCGCAGCGCCCGAAGCTGACCGTTCACCCTGGCACCGAACGCATTCTCGATCGCATGGACGGCACCCATCTGGTAGGCGATCGGACAGATGCCGCAGATGCGCGCGACGATGTCGGGCAGCTCGGCATAGCCGCGGCCCCGCAGGAACGCCTCGAAGAAGCGCGGCGGCTCGAAGATTCTCAGCGCCGCCGATGCGACCCGCCCATTGCTGATTTCAAGGTCGAGGGCGCCCTCGCCTTCGACGCGGGCGAGATAGTCGACCCGGATCGTTCTGGTTGCCGTCGTTTCAGCCACCATGGGCCTCGCTCTCCTTCCGGAAGGGTTCGGCCGCCGCAGTGAAGGTGCGGAAGGCGCGGGCGATGTCGCGCGGCGCCGCGCCGAGCGCCAGCCATTCGCGCGCGAGCGCCGCCGTGTTCGGGCTCTCCATCGGACCATAGCAGCCGTAGCAGCCGCGCCGGAAAGACGGGCAGATCGCTCCGCAGCCGGCATGGGTGACCGGGCCGAGGCAAGGCGTGCCCTGCACCATCACGCAAACCGTACCGCGCTGCTTGCAATCGATGCACACGCTGTGGGCCGCGATCGCCGGCTTGCGGCCGGCGAGGAAGGCCGAAATCACCTCGATCAGCTGCGCCTTGTTGATCGGGCAGCCCTGCAATTCGTAATCGACGGGGACATGGGCGGAAATCGGCGTCGAGGTGGCGAGGGTCGAAATGTATTGCGGCGACGCGTAGACGGCGGCAATGAAGTCGTTGACGTCGGCGAAGTTCCTGAGCGCCTGGATACCGCCGGCGGTCGCACAGACGCCGATCGTGACGAGATGCCTCGATTGTTCCCTGACCATTTTTATCCGCTCGGCATCGTGCGCCGTCGTGATCGATCCTTCGACCAGGGAAAGATCGTAGGGGCCGTCGGAAACGTGGCTCGACGCTTCGGGGAAATTGGCGATCTCGATCGCGCCGGCGAGAGTAAGAAGCTCGTCCTCGCAGTCGAGCAGCGAGAGCTGGCAGCCGTCGCAGGAGGCGAATTTCCAGACCGCCAGCCGGGGGCGATGCTGCGCCATCTCACACCTCCCGCATGGCGAAGATGCCGGCGATCCTGTCGTACGACATCACCGGCCCGTCCTTGCAGATGAAGGCCGACCCGAACTGGCAGTGACCGCACAGGCCGATGGCGCACTTCATGTTGCGCTCCATGGAAAGAAAGATGCGCTCGGACATCACGCCCGCCTCATGCAACGCGCTCACCGTGTACCGCATCATCACTTCCGGACCGCAGACGAACGCCACCGTGTTGTGACGGTCGAAGCTTGCCCGCGGGATCAGCGCCGGCACCACCCCGACATTGCCGCGCCAGTCAGCGCCGGCGTGATCGACTGTGACCTCGATGCTGATATCCAGGTGCTGTCGCCATTGCTCAAGCTCATACCGGTAGAGCATGTCGCCGGGATTACGGCTGCCGAACAGGATCGTCACTCGCCCGTAGCGGGCCCTATGGGCGAGGACATGATAGATCGCCGGCCGCAGCGGCGCGAGGCCGAGTCCGCCGGCCACCATGACCACATCCGAGCCTTCCGCCGCCGCGACCGGCCAGCCGACCCCGAATGGGCCGCGCAGACCGATCGTCGCTCCGCTCTCGAGTTTCGTTATCGCCCTGCTGACGGCGCCGACATCGCGGACGGTGTGCACGAAACGGGTCTCGTCCGCGCCGTCGCCGCTCACGCTGACGGCAATTTCGCCGACGCCGAAAACGTAGAGCATGTTGAACTGCCCGGGCCCGAAGGCCGGACGACTGCCGGCGACCGGGGCAACGTCCAGCGTCACCGTGTCCGGCAGTTCGCGGTGGCAGTTGCCGACGCGATAGATCTGCGGAACGAAGGGATCGGGAAGCGACGCCGCCGCACAGGCACTTTCCGCAGCCATGTCAGCGCTTCCCGTAGACGTCGAGGATTTGAAGCTGGGTCGCGTGAAGGTTTTTGACCAGCACCGGCAGGAAGCGCTTCATCATCTCGTAGCCAAGATGGTGGTCGGCCTCGCATTTCCCGCGCAGGCACGCGGCGTCGATGCCGATGGCGCGAACCTGCTCGATGGCGCGCGCGTCGAAGGTCCAGCGATAGGGCGGCACCAGCCAGGCCGCTCCCACGATCTCGCCTTCGCCCAGCGTCGCAAACACGATCGGCGCCTGTCCCGGAGCCACGATCTCGAGCGCCACCTTGCCGTGGCGGATCAGGAAGAACTCGTTGGCGGGATCACCTTCGCGAAACAGATAGTGGCCCACATCGAAGCGGTGGTTCCGTGCGCACCCGGCAACGAGCGTACCGTGCTCGGGCGCGAAGTCGGCAAAGAAAGGATGCTCTCGAAGAATACGCTCAAGCCCCTCCATGCGGCCCTCCCTTCGTCGCTTGCGGGGTCGCCCTGATGGCGGCCGCTTCCGCCGTGATGTCGATGCCCACCGGACACCAGGTGATGCAGCGCCCGCAGCCCACGCAGCCGGACGTTCCAAACTGGTCGATCCAGCTCGCAAGCTTGTGCGTCATCCATTGCCGGTAGCGCGAGCCGCCGGTCTTCCGCACGCTGCCGCCGTGGATATAGGAGAAGTCCAGGGTGAAACATGAATCCCATTTGCGGATCCGCTCCGCCGACGTACCCGTGAGATCGCTGTGATCCTCCACGGTGGTGCAGAAGCAGGTGGGACAAACCGACGTGCAGTTGCCGCAGGCGAGGCAGCGCTCCGCGACGTCATCCCAGCGCGGATGGATCAGATTGGCCTGCAGCAGTTCCTTCAGGCCGTTTGTTTCCAGCTCGCGTCCCATCGCGCTGCGGGTACGCGCGACGACTGCTTCGGCGGCGAGCAGATCGGCACCGGATGCGGAGCGATGGGGCAACCGGGCAAGCAGATCGCGGCCTGCGTCGGTTCCCACCTCAACCAGGAATTCGTGGCGCGCGGCGTCGATCAGCTCGGTCAAGGCAAGGTCGAAGCCGGCATCGGCCTGCGGTCCCGTCCCCATCGAAACGCAGAAGCAGGTGCCGCCGGCGTCCGCGCAGTTGACGGCGACGATGAAGGCGTCCTGCCGCCGCATCCCGTAGGCTGCGTCGCGATAGGGGCCATCGAGGAAGACGCGGTCCTGGATGGCGATGGCGTGAAGCTCGCAAGCGCGTACGCCGATGAACGCAAATTTCCGGGTTTCCGGGCTGCCGGCCGCAATGGTCAGGCCGTCGTCGCCCCGGCGCGCGGTCCAGAGCGTCTCGATCGGCGGATGCAGAAAACGCTTCCACGACTGTGGGCCGACGGCATAGCCGAACAAAGCATCGTCCTCGCGACGCTCCAGGTGATAGCGCCCGGCCTGCTGGCGATCGGTCCATCCCGCCGGCAAGTCGCCGACATTCTCTATCTCGTCATAAACGATCGCCCCGTCACGCACCGTGGGGCCCAGCACCCGATAGTTGCTGGCAGCGAGAGCCTCGATGAGCTCCTGGAGCGCTTCCCGGGAGATCACCGCCTTCGCTCTCTCGACCGAATGATCCTGCATCATCCAACTCTACCCGATGGTTCGACGCGTTGCGCGATCCCGTCCGGGGACAGGTGCCAACGCAAGAGACCGTGTCGCCGCAGCACCCGGTCCCCTGGGCACCGGGCCGAGGCACTCGAAGCGACCCAAACCGCGGTCGTGGGCTAATCCAAGTCTCGATGCGGCCAACTCGGGCAAAACGTTTGCCACGAACAGACGTACGATGCTGCGCGTTTCGGTATTTCTATTTGGTCTTTGAGCGATCCCCGCTTAGTGCGCCATGAGTAGCGGAATGGCAGAGGCAGAAATCACGCCACGGGAAATGCCGCTATTGAACCATTTCAGCAAGCCGCCACCCGTTTGCGCGCCCATCACGAGCAAATTGGCCTTCATCCGCGTGGCCTCCAACAAGATGGCCTCCGAAGTATCCATTTTGCCGCTTGTTACCCGGACCAGTGTCGCTTTAATGCCGTGACGGTCCAAATGGTTGATCACATTATCGCCCTCCCGGTACTCTTCGCCGGCACGGCGCACCGGCTGATCGACGAGCAATACGAAAACCTCACGAGCCTTTTCAAGAAACGGCATCGCCTGCGCGATTGCTCTCGAACATTCCCTGCCGTTTTTCCAAGCGACCGTCACGACGTCAAACTCGCTATGGCACGTAATTCCAGAAGGAAGCCCCAACACACCGCGCCCACCTTCAAGCAAGACCTGATCTAAAATCAACTGAAGATGACCCGCTTCAGTGGTACCAGCCGGAAGAGTGGTGAGAAACAGATCGTGCGTACGCGCGATTTCCGCCACCGCTTGCCCCAGGGTTTCACGATGCGACTCAAGACGAAACACTGATACGGGAGTCGGATGCTTTCGAAATCTTTCTTCTGCGGAGACTTGCAATAAGGATGCGCGCGCGAGTGCGCTGTCCTGCACCGTGGTATCTGGCGAACTATAAACGTCAGCCTCTGCGCTTATTGCCCGCAACACCGGCAGCTCTATCGCAACAACGATATTGATTCGCCCGTTGATACGCAAAGCAAGCGATTCAGCGAAAGCGAAACGCAGCTCGTCATCGGAAGTGCCATCGCCAAGGACCAAGAAATCTTGCATACGCCAGTCCTTTCTGCCTGATGAGCTTCGTGAGGTGGTTCAGATATCCAAAAACTGGTCACCAGGGTTGATCCATATCAAGAACATCGAACTATTCCGGTATTGCCCAACGCGGCCGCACTCGCGACAAACTCACCTCAGGTGTTTCGGGTTTTCCTTTTCATGGCATCAGCATCGAGGCGTTCTTCCCACTGTAGGAACTCTTCGGACAAAGCGTTAAAGTCCCGCTCGAATTCGTACTTAATGCTGTCCCACATTGCACCCTTGCGTATTGCGGCGTTGAGTTTCGCTCTGATTGCCTTTCGGCGTTTGCGAATGCCATCGGCAATTGGTTGTTGTGTATCGGAAAACTCTCCTCGTTTCTTGAACTCGCTGACCCTTGCATTGAGACGGTGAGAGAAAGCATCGAGCTTGTCCCTGAGTGCCTGCAAATCATCGTTATTCATTTGGTCCTGTCCCATCCGCCGTATTGCAGATTTAGAGTAGTTTTTTCCTCGCCCGGCCACTGCGCGACACTCCAAGGCAACGTCATCCGCGATGTCAGGAAACCATCGACCGCACGCGAATCTCGGCGGGACACAAACGGGACACTCGCAGCCCGGAGGACTTTAACTCACCGATTCAATTGGCGCTCCCTAGGGGAATCGAACCCCTGTTTTCGCCGTGAGAGGGCGCCCCTCACGCGCGCTTCAACTCAGTTCGGTTCTTGTTCGCATTTAATAGTGGAACAATTTTCTCACCTCCTAGAGCTAGAGTAGCTACGTGGTCTGCCCACCACTGCATCATTCGCCGACGATCAGGCATCCATTCCGCAGCGTTATAGGCGCGCCGCACTTCATTTCTTTCGACGTGCGCAAGCTGGCGTTCAATCCAATCACGGTTGAAGAGATTGCTCTCATTTAGGATGGTGGAAGCCACACCTCGGAAGCCGTGCGTGGTGGCCCGGCCGTGATATCCCATTCGGTAAAGGGCATAGAGCATCGTGTTGCTTGACATGCACCCCTCTTTGCTCGGCGATGGAAAAATATTGGGACTGCGGCCCGAGAGAGCGCGAAGTTCGCGCAGCACACCTACTGCCTGGCGTGATAGAGGCACTAGGTGCTCAAGTCGCATTTTCATACGTTCGGCCGGGACGCGCCACTGTGGGAATTTTCCGTCAAGGTCTTCCAGTTCATCCCATCTGCCAGCGCGCAGTTCTGTTGTTCTAAGGAACGTGAAGGTCACGAGCTTCAACGCTAGTTTGGTTTGTTGCTCGCCGCTGTAGGTTTCCAAGTTACGCAAGAACGCGGGCAACTCCAGAAGCGGCATCGCTCTGTGA
>JBKQQE010000024.1:0-10894 GCA_052326245.1 Xanthobacteraceae bacterium
AGCGGCCAGACCTTCAACGTCAATGCCGACACCTTCGCCGGCGCCATAGCCGGCGCGCTCAAGGCCAAGCGGCTGCTGCTCTTGACCGACGTGCCGGGCGTGCTCGACAAGTCGAAGAAGCTGATCCCCGACCTGTCGATCAAGGACGCGCGCAAGCTGATCGCCGACGGCACCATTTCCGGCGGCATGATTCCCAAGGTCGAGACCTGCATCTACGCGCTGGAGAAGGGCGTCGAGGGCGTCGTGATCATCGACGGCAAGACCCCGCACGCGGTGCTGCTCGAGCTGTTCACCAACCACGGCATCGGCACGCTGATCCACAAGTGAGTGCTGATCTCCGCACTCGCTTTCAACGTCAGGCCGGATATGGCGCTTATTGATTCAGGCCACGGCTCCTTTCACCGTCATGCCCGGCCTTGTGCCGCAAGTCGGGTTTACCCGACTTGCGATCTTAGAAGGACGCAACTCGGCAATAGCCGAGTTGCTACGCATCCACGTCTTCACGGCATTGCGGCAAGCAAGACATGGATGGCCGGGACAAGCCCGGCCATGACGAATTTGGGTGGTCTTCGCAACTTCCTCACCATCACCATAGCAATAGCCACGATCGCGTTCGCTTCCCCCGCCCGCGCCGACCTCAAGCTGTGCAACCGCATGAGCTACGTGGTCGAGGCCGCGCTCGGGCTCGACGACAAGGGCACCACCGCGACGCGCGGCTGGTTTCGCATCGATCCGGCGCAATGCCGCGTGGTGCTGCAGGGCGTGCTCGCCGTCGACCACCTCTATCTGCACGCCCGCGCGCTGCCGGTCTACGGCGTCTCGCCGGCGCCGCAGAGCGGATCGGAGCAGCTCTGCATCGCCGCCGACAACTTCACCATCGCCGCGGCGCGCCAGTGCCGCAGCGGGCAGAGCGTGGCGGCCTTCACCGAGATCAGGCCGACCACCACCGACGACGGCAACCTGATCGCCTATCTCGCCGAGGACAGCGCTTATGACGACGACCAGGCGCGGCTCGCCGGCATCCAGCGGCTCCTGGTGATCGCGGGCTATGACGCCGCCCCGATCGACGGCGTCGACGGGCCGAAGACGCAAGCCGCGCTTTCGGCATTTCTGAAGAGCCAGAATCTTGGCCCCGACGCGCCGCAGGGCGCCGACTTCTTCAGCACCGTGATCGCGCGGGTGCAGACGCCGTCGGCCACCGGGCTGACCTGGTGCAACGACACCCCGCACAAGGTGATGGCGGCGATCGCCACCGACGACGGCAAGGCCGTCGTCAGCCGCGGCTGGTACCGCATCGAGCCTGGCAAGTGCCTGCACCCGGATATCGCCGGCACGCCGAAACGCGTGTTCTCGTTCGCCGAAGCGGTCGACGCCGACGGCCACGCCATCCGCATGAACAGCAGGCCGCTGAACTGGGGCGGCACCACCACGCTGTGCACGCGCGAGAGCAAATTCGAGATCAGTGACCAGGGCGACTGCGCCGCGCGCGGGCTCGCCTCCGCCGGCTTTGCCGCGACCGATCTCAGCGCCGGCCGCACGCTGCGTTTCGGGATGCCGCAATGACCCCGCTGTCACGCCCCGCCGCCCGCGGCTTCGACCACGTCGACACCTGGGTGTTCGACCTCGACAACACGCTCTACCCGCACCACCTCAACCTGTGGCAGCAGGTCGACGCCCGGATCGGCGATTTCGTCGCCAACTATCTCGGCGTCGACAAGGACGAGGCGTTCCGGATCCAGAAGGACTACTACCGCCGCTTCGGCACCACCATGCGCGGCATGATGACCGAGCACGGCGTGCAGGCCGACGACTACCTCGCCTTCGTCCACAAGATCGACCATTCGCCGCTCGAGCCCAATCCGGCGATGGGCGCGGCAATCGAGCGCCTGCCCGGCCGCAAGCTGATCCTGACCAACGGCTCGCAGGACCATGCCGACGCGGTGCTCGGCCGGCTCGGCATCGGCCATCACTTCGAGGCGGTGTTCGACATCGTCGCAGCCGAGCTCGAGCCGAAGCCGGCGCCGCAGACCTACCGCCGCTTTCTCGACCGCCATGGCGTCGATCCGGCGCGCGCGGCGATGTTCGAGGACCTGGCACGCAACCTCGCCGTGCCCTACCAGCTCGGCATGACCACGGTGCTGGTGGTGCCCGACGGTACCCGCGACGTGGTGCGCGAGGACTGGGAGCTGGAGGGCCGCGACGCCGCGCATGTCGACCATGTTACCGACGACCTGACCGGCTTCCTGCAGGGACTTTCAACCGGCTGAGCCTGCACGCCGACTTGACTTGACGCCGCCAAATTCCGAAAAAGCCGCTTCGCGCTCGCCGGGCTGGCCCCGAAATGATGGGCCGCGCCCCGCGAAATCATCAAGGAAATCCCGATGTCCCTGACCGCCCTGGAAACCTCGATCACCGCCGCCTTCGATGCCCGCGACGGCGTCAGCCCGGCCACCAAGGGCGAGGTCCGCGAGGCGGTGGAACAGGCGCTCGAACTGCTCGATCGCGGCGAGGCCCGCGTCGCCGAGCGCGGCGCCGACGGCGCCTGGAAGGTCAACCAGTGGCTGAAGAAGGCGGTGCTGCTGTCGTTCCGGCTCAACGACATGTCGCCGATCGCCGGCGGCCCGGGCGGCGCGTCGTGGTGGGACAAGGTGCCCTCGAAATTCGCGGGCTGGGGCGAGAACCGGTTTCGCGCCGCGGGCTTTCGCGCCGTGCCCGGCGCCATCGTGCGCCGCTCCGCATTCATCGCCAGAAACGTCGTGCTGATGCCCTCCTTCGTCAACCTTGGCGCCTATGTCGACGAATCCACCATGGTCGACACCTGGTCGACGGTGGGCTCCTGCGCCCAGATCGGCAAGAACGTGCACATCTCCGGCGGCGTCGGCATCGGCGGCGTGCTGGAACCGCTGCAGGCCGGACCGGTGATCATCGAGGACGACTGCTTCATCGGCGCGCGCTCCGAGGTCGCCGAAGGCGTCATCGTGCGCAAGGGCGCGGTGCTGGCCATGGGCGTGTTCCTCGGCGCCTCCACCAAGATCGTCGATCGCGAGACCGGCGAGATCTTCGTCGGCGAGGTTCCAGCCTATTCGGTGCTGGTGCCGGGAACGCTGCCGGGCAAGCCGATGCAGAACGGCGCCCCCGGCCCCGGGTTGAGCTGCGCCGTGATTGTCAAGCGGGTCGACGAAAAAACCCGGTCCAAGACCAGCATCAACGAGCTCTTGCGCGATTGACCTTGTCACCCAACATCACCACTAGCGCGACATTCGTTCTGGCTCTTCCGCGAGTCCTTCACGGGTCCTTCAAGCGAACGTCAAATCCAAAACCGCGCTGAAATATTTTATTTGCTGGTGTCCCTTTGATGCCAACATTCGCAACAGAGCCCGACGCAAGGTAACGCGAATGTTAGAATCGGGACACGTGCGTGGGCCGGGGCTGAAGTGTGACGGTTCACAAGGAGATCTCCCGTGGATTGGCAAATGTTCCTGTTCAGCACCGCCGGCCGCATCAGCCGCGCGAATTTCTGGCTCGCCGTCCTGATCTATGTGCTGGTCGCGGCGGCCGCGTCGGTCGCCGCCCTCGTCATCATCACCGCGCCGCCGTCCGACCTCGCCGCCCTGGTGCTCTACATCGGCGGCGGCCTGGTGTTTTTCTGCACGTTCTTTTCCGGCATGGCGGTGACCATCAAGCGCCTGCATGACCGCGACAAGATCGGCTGGTGGAACGTACCCTTCGTGGTGCTGCCGTTCCTGCTGCTGGGCGCGAGCAATGGGCTGGTGACGGCGGCAACCGCGCAGGTGCTCTGCCTGATCGCCGGCGTGCTCGCGGTCTGGGGCGTGATCGAGCTCGGCGGCCTGCGCGGCACTCCCGGGCCGAACCGCTACGGCGAAGATCCGCTGGCGACCGCCGCCGTGCCCGCGCCCGGTCCGGCGGCCTCGTGATGGCCGCCGATCCCGTTGCGATCGCGCGCGACCTGATCCGCTGTCCCTCGGTGACGCCGGCGGATGCCGGCGCGCTCGGCGTGCTGGAGCGGCTGCTCGGCGATGCGGGCTTCACGGTGCATCGCCTGACCTTCAGCGAGCCGGGATCGCCCGACATCGACAATCTCTACGCGCGCTTCGGCACCTCGGCGCCGCACCTCAGCTTCGCCGGCCACACCGACGTGGTGCCCGCCGGCGACGATGCCGCCTGGAGCCATGGCGCCTTCGCCGGCGACGTCGCGGACGGCGAGCTCTACGGCCGCGGCACCGTGGACATGAAGGGCGCGATCGCCTGCGCGGTGGCGGCGACGCTCGATCATCTCGCCGGCCGCAGCGGCGCGGCCGCGGGATCGATCTCGTTCCTGATCACCGGCGACGAGGAAGGCCCCGCCGTCAACGGCACGGTCAAGCTGCTGCAATGGGCGGCGGCGCGCGGCGAGAAATTCGATCACTGCATTCTCGGCGAGCCCAGCAACGTCGCCGAGCTCGGCGACTGCATCAAGATCGGCCGCCGCGGTTCGCTGTCGGGCACGCTCACGGTCGACGGCGTGCAGGGCCATGTCGCCTATCCGCACCGCGCCGCCAACCCGGTGCCGGACATCGCCGCATTGATCGGCGCGCTCACGGCCGAGCCGCTGGACCGCGGCAGCGCGCATTTCCAGCCCTCCAATCTCGAATTCGTCTCGGTCGATGTGGGCAATCCGGCCTGGAACGTGATTCCGGCCCAGGCCCGCGCGCGCTTCAACATCCGCTACAACGACTGCCACACCGAGGCGTCGCTGCGGGAGCTGGTCGAGGCCCGCATGACGGCGGCCTGCGGCAACCACATCAAGGCGCATATCGACTGGGAGCCGTCGAATGCCGGCGTGTTCATCACCTCGCCGGGGCCGTTCGTCGACACCGTGACGGCGGCGATCGCGGAAGTCACCGGCCGCACGCCCGAGCTCAACACCGGCGGCGGCACCTCCGACGCGCGGTTCATCACCAGCTACTGCCCGGTGCTGGAGTTCGGCCTGGTCGGCCAGACCATGCACCAGGTCGACGAACGCGCGCCGGTCTCCGATCTGGTGCGGCTCACCGAGATCTATCGCCGCGTGCTCGACCGCTATTTCGCCTGAATACCGGGTTTCACAGGATTGCGTGGTTTTACAGGATTGCGTGCGGCAGGAACCGTGACGTGTTGCCGGTGACCGGGGTCTCGTCCTCGCGGATCGACAGCCCGCAGGGCGCGTGATCGACCAGCCAGCTTCCCAGCACCGGATACTGGCCCGCAAAATTCGGCAGCGGCGCGAGGGCCTGGCGAACGAAGCCCTCGGCGCCATAGGGCCCCTGCCGCTGCGCGACGGTGACGCCGTCGCTGACCAGCACCACATTGGCGCCTTCGCGCGAATACAGCGGCTTGCGCACGAAGGAAGCGCCGAGCCGCGCCGCCTCGGCATCGTCCTCGAAATAGGCCGGCAGCAGGTTGGGATGGTTCGGAAACAGCTCCCACAGCAGCGGCAGAATGCCCTTGTTGGACAGCATGGCTTTCCACGGCGGCTCGACCCAGCGCGTCGGCGCGGCCGCGAGCTTCTCGCCGAACGCGTCGCGGAACATCCATTCCCAGGGATAGAGCTTGAACGCCAATTCGATTACCCGGCCCTCGAGATCGACGAAGTTGCCGTCGCTGCGCCATCCGATGCCGGCGATGTCGATCACGGCGGTGGCGAGGCCGGCCTGCCGCGCCGTGTCCTCGAGATAGGCCAGCGTGCCGGCATCCTCGACGCTGTCGAGCGCGCCGGTCAGGTGCAGGTGGCGTCCCGCGCCGAGCTTCTGCCACGCCGCGATCAGCCGCTCGTGCAGCGAGTTGAACTGGTCGGCGCCGGCAGGGAGGATGCGCCGCTCCATCGCCTGCTCGAGCCAGGTCCATTGAAACACCGCCGCCTCGAACATCGAGGTCGGCGTGTCGGCGTTGTATTCCAGGAGCTTTGCCGGGCCGCGCCCGTCGAAAGCGAGGTCGAGCCGGCCGTACAGGCTGCCGTCGGCGCGGCGCCAGCTCGCGGCGAGCAGCGGCCAGTACGCTTCCGGAATCTTCAGCCGCCGCAGATAGCGCTCGTCGGCGAGCGCGCGGGCGACCAGCTCGCGGCACATCGCTTCGATCTCGGCGGTCGGCGCCTCGATCCCGTCTTCGATCTGGTCGAGGGTGAAGGCATAGTAGGCCCGCTCGTCCCAGTAGCGCTAGCCGTTGAGGGTGTGAAAATCAAACCCGCATTGTTCGGCGGTGGTGCGCCAGTCGTCGCGCTCGGGGCAGGAGATCCGACGCACGGCGTGACGCTAGCCGCCGTGGCCGTGGCCGTGCCCGTGGAATCCGTACAGGCCTCCGCCGAAGCCACCGAAGCCGCCTTCCGTGACAGCGCACTCGTAAACGACACGTCCACCCGGGAGACGGATCCGGACCGGGATGGCGTCGGGGCCGCAGTCGATCCGCCGCACAAAGCCCATCGAGACCGCGCCGATCGCCGCGCTGCCCATCAGGGTAAGGACGATGCGCCGCGAGCGCTTGATGTGCGGGCCCCGCTCCGATTCCCCGCTTTCCGATTCTGACATTCGCGTCCCTTCGCTGTCGTTGCGGTCATTGAGGCATGCGCGGCGGGGCGACGCAAGCAAAAGCCGATCCCTTCACGCCATCTAGTACCGCCGATTTGAAGTTCCTGCACCGGGCGCGACAAACGGCCCGTCGCCGCCAATACGTTTGAATTTACGCCGGCGACCCCCGCGTCTAAGCTCAAGCATTGCCGCGTCCTGCCACTGCGAAGCGGACCGGGGGAAGGAAACAAAAGGAAAGAAAATGTACAAGGATATCCTCGTTGCGGTCGACGGACATGTTTCGACGATCACGCTCAACCGCCCGGAAAAGCTGAACGCCTGGAACGGCCAGATGGAAGCCGAGGTGCGCGGCGCGGTGACGGCGGCCGCGGCGGATGACGCGGTGCGCGCCATCGTCATCACCGGCGCGGGACGCGGCTTCTGCGCCGGCGCCGACATGTCGATCCTCTCCGACATCTCCGCGGGCGGCGACGCCCGCACCACCCGCGAGGCCGCCAGGCCCGCCGAAGCCGGCGACAATTTCACCCAGAAGTTCAGCTACCTGCTGGCGGTGCCGAAACCGGTCTTCATGGCCATCAACGGCCCGATCGCCGGGATCGGCTTCTGTCTCAGCCTGTTCGGCGACTTCCGCTACATGGCCGAGGGCGCCAAGCTGACGACGGCGTTCGCCAAGCGCGGCCTGATCGCCGAACACGGCAGTTCGTGGATGCTGCCGCGCCTCGTCGGCACCATGAACGCGCTGGACCTGCTGTGCTCGGCGCGAACCATCGATGTGGCCGAGGCCGAGCGCATGGGCCTGGCGCGCCGGCTGCCGGCGGAGAATTTCCTGGGCGCGGTGCAGGCCATCGCGCAGGACATGGTGAAGGCCTCCTCGCCGCGCTCGATCGGCGTGATCAAGCGGCAGGTCTACCAGTCGCACTTCCAGACGCTGGCGGAAGCCTGGGCGCTGGCCGACGTGGAGATGGTCCGCTCGTTCGGCTCGGAGGATTTCAAGGAAGGTGTCGCGCATTTCATGGAGAAGCGCCCGGCGGCGTTTACGGGCCGCTAGACTCAGCTCTTGCCGGTGAGGTAGCGGCCGATTTCGGTGTGATCGGCCGAAGGGCCGAGCTTCTCCAGCGCGGCATTCCACAATCCGGCGATCTCCTCGGCGAGCGGCGCCGTCACGCCGATCTGGTGGGCCAGTTCGTTGGCGGTCTGGATGTCCTTGGCCATCAGCGCCAGCGAAAAGCCGGAAGTAAACCGCTCCGGAATGACGAACTGCTTCAGCTTGTTTTCGGTGGAGTTGTTGCGTCCCGTGGAGGCATTGAGGACATCGACCAGCGTCTCCGGCGCGATGCCGAAACGGCCGCCGATCGCGACGGCTTCGGCGGCGGCGGCGAGGCCGGCGGCGGAAACGTAGTTGTTCAGCGCCTTGGCGGCGTGACCGGAGCCGAGCGGGCCGGTGCGGAAGATCGATTTGCCCATGGTCCGCAGCACCGGCTCGACGCGGTCGATGGTGTCGGCGTCGCCGCCCGCCATGATCGCCAGCGATCCGTCGACCGCGCGCTTCACGCCGCCGGAAACCGGCGCATCGATGAACGCAAGGCCCGCCGCGACCAGCTCCTCGCCGAGCGCGCGGGTGCCGAGCGGGGCCGACGAGCTCATGTCGATCACCACGGTGCCCGGCGCCAGCTGCGTCCTGATGCCCGCGATCGCGGCGCGGACGATCTTGCCATCGGGCAGCAGCGTGATGACCACTGAAGCGCCGGCAACGGCATCGGCTGCGGTCGCCGCCGAAACCCCGCCCGCTTCGGCGTGGCGCTGCCGCGCTTCGGCAGAGGTATCAAATCCGACGACCCGATAGCCGGCGCGCGCCATGCAGGCCGCCATCGGCCGCCCCATGTTGCCGAGGCCGATCACGGCGATCGTTGCGGGCGGATGGATGATGGCGGTCGCGTTCGACACTGGCGTTGCTGCTCCGTATTTGTCCCGCGGCGCTGGTTCGCCACCGTCACCATCTGCTCGAATTCTGTCAAGCAGTTGACCGCCCGGCACGTGTGCCGAATAGTTCGTGCCGAACAAGCAGAGCCGACATCCCGGAGGAGAGCGACATGAGCTACGACCAGAAGATTACCCTTGGCGGACTTTTCGACATCGGCCTCGCCGCCCGCCGTGAAGTGCTGGGCGCGGCCTATGTCGACAAGTCGATGCAAACGGCCAACGACTTCATGATGTCGTTCCAGCACATCACCACCGAATGGTGCTGGGGCTACGCCTGGAACCGGCCCGGGCTCGACCGCAAGACCCGCAGCATGCTGAACCTGGCCATGCTGACGGCGCTTAACCGCGCGCCCGAAGTGAAGCTGCACACCCGCGGCGCGATCAACAATGGCGTCACCGTCGACGAGATCAAGGAGGTGCTGCTGCACGCCACCGTGTACTGCGGCATTCCGGCCGGGCTCGATGCGTTCAAGGCCGCCAACGAAGTCCTCAAGGAGATGGGCAAGGTCGGATAGCGTCCCGGTTCTAACAGTCGCATCACTTTGCGGCGGGCCCCGCCGTTGGCGTGTCGCCGGCGCCGCCGGTTAGGCTATGGTCCGCGTCATTGAGCCGTCGGAATCCGGCAGACAGCGAAGGAGGAAGGTCGTGGGCAGGACAGCAGCAGCGCCGCACCGTGTCGTTGCCGTGGCGCTGATGTGGCTGGCGGCCTGCGCCGCGCCAGCCGCAGGCCAGTCCGGCGCGGGCGCCACGGTGTTCGAGGGCGCCCGGCTCATCACCGGCGACGGCAGCGCGGCGATCGAGGATTCCGCGTTCGTGGTGGTCGACGGTGCGTTCACCGCGGTCGGCCGCCGCGGCGAAGTCGCCCTGCCGCCGGGCGCGGCGCGCGTCGATCTCACCGACAAGACCGTGATGCCGGCGCTCATCGACGATCACGTCCACATGGGCTACCGCAAGGGCGTGAGCTTCGCGGCCGCCAATTACACCCGCGACAACCTGCTCGACCAGCTCGATCGCTTCGCCTTCTTCGGCGTCGCCGCGATCCTCGAGACCGGGACCGGCCGCGGCGAGCTGCCCTATGCGCTGCGCGCCGAGGCGCGTTCCGGCGCGCGCTACCTCACCGCCGGCCGCGGCTTCGCCATGCCCGGCGCCGGCCCGGGCGGCGTCATGGCGGATGCGGCCTATGGCGTCACCACCGAAGACGAGGCGCGCGCCGACGTGCGCGAGCTCGCCGCCCACAAGCCGGACATGGTCAAGATCTGGGTCGACGACCGCGATGGCACGGTGGAGAAATTGAGGCCCGAGCTCTACCGCGCGATCATCGACGAGGCCCACCGGCATCATCTCAGGGTGATGGCGCATATCGTCGAGCTCGGTGACGCCAAGGAGCTGCTGCGGGCGGGCGTCGACGGCTTCGCCCACATGGTCCGCGACCGGGACGTCGACGACGAACTGCTGGCGCTGCTGCGGGAGCGGCCCAACGTATTCTTCCTGAACACACTATGGGGCGAGCGGCGCGCGATCTACGCCGCGCCCCCCGGCTGGCTCGAGGAGCCGCTGCTGCGCGAGGCGTTCGGGGCGGAGGATCTGAAACAGCTCACCGCGCAGCTGTCGCCCGATCCCGCCGCCGATCCGCAACAGCTCAAGCGGGCGCGGGCGATGGAGGAGACGAATTTCCGCAACACGGCGAAGCTCTACGCGGCCGGGGTGAAGTTCGGGCTCGGCACCGACACCGGCGGCAACAATGGCGGGCAGTTCTTCGGCCTCGGCACCCATATCGAGCTGGAGTTGCTGGTCCGGCGCGTCGGGCTGACGCCGATGCAGGCGCTCACCATCGGCACCCGCAACGCCGCCGCGATCCTCGGGCTCGACCGGCTCGGCACCGTGGCAGCGGGCAAGAGCGCGGATTTCATCGTGCTCGACGCCAACCCGCTCGACGACATCGCCAACACCCGCCGCATCGCCAGGGTCTACCTGCGCGGGACTGAAATCCCGCGCGCGGCGCTGGCGGCGAAATGGGCCGGGCACGGCTGACGCCGCGACGGCGCACTTGCGATCCAGCTTTCAGTACTCCACCCGCACCAGGTAGAGTCCCTCCGGCGGCGCCACCGGGCCGCAGGCCGTGCGGTCGCGCGCCTCCAGCGCGGCCTTGAGGTCGAAGGCCGTCCAGCGGCCCTCGCCGACCCATACCAGCGATCCCACCATCGAGCGCACCTGGCTGTGCAGGAACGAGCGCGCCGAGGTGGTGATGGCGATGGCGTCGCCGTCGCGCCGGACGTCGAGCGCATCGAGGGTCTTTTCCGGCGACTTCGCCTGGCACTCGGTGTCGCGGAAGGTGGTGAAGTCGTGCTTGCCGA
>JBKQQE010000025.1:0-3177 GCA_052326245.1 Xanthobacteraceae bacterium
ACATCATCGTCAACAATGCCGGCTATACCTGGGATGCGACCATCCAGAAAATGACCGACGAGCAGTTTCAGGCCATGCTCGACGTGCACCTGGTGGCGCCGTTTCGCATCCTGCGGGCGGCGTCCGAACCAATCCGGATCTTCGCGAAGAAGGAAGCGGAGGCCGGGCGCGAGGTGTTCCGCAAGGTCGTCAACATCTCGTCGATCGCGGGCCTCTACGGCAATGCCGGCCAGGCCAGCTATTCGTCGGCCAAGGCATCCCTGATCGGCCTGACCCGCACCATGTGCAAGGAGTGGGGACGCTACAAGGTAAACGTCAACTGCGTCGCATTCGGCCTGATCAACACCCGCCTGACCCAGCCGATCGAGGCGCAGCAGCAGTCCATCGATGTCGCCGGACGGGACATCAAGGTCGGCGTGCAGCCGCAGATGCTGGAGGCGATGTCGCGAATGATCCCGCTCGGCCGCGGCGGCACGCCGGAGGAGGCCGCCGACGCGGTCTATCTGTTCTGCAGCCCGGAATCGAACTACATCAGCGGCCAGGTCGTGGTCTGCGGCGGTGGGCTTCTGATCTAAAGCAGGGCAGTTCGGGAGCATCGGCAGCATGGCAATGGTTCTTTCGGAACGACGAGGGGCCGTCGCGATCCTCACCCTCAACAACCCCGAGCAATACAACGCGCTTGGCGGAAGCCTTCTGAGCGAGCTCAACGCGGCGCTGGATGCGGCCCTTGAACAGTCCGCCCGGGCAATCGTGCTGACCGGCGCGGGCAAGGGCTTCTGCTCCGGCGCTCAGTTCGGCGGCGACACCTTCGACGCGGGAGAAGGCATCGCGACGATGATGCGCGGCGCGCTTAATCCGGCCATCGAGAAGATGCGCGGTTTCCCGATTCCGATCGTGGTCGCCGTGAACGGCGCCGCCGCGGGCGCCGGCGTCGGCATCGCGCTGGCGGGCGATATCGTGATCGCTGCGCGCTCGGCGCGGTTCATCCTGAGCTTTGTGCGGCTCGGCGCCGCGCTCGACGGCGGGACGTCGTTGTTTCTGCAGAGGTCGATCGGGGTCGCGCGCGCCCGCGCGCTGGCCCTGCTCGGCGAGCCGCTGAGCGCCGAAACCGCGGAGCAGTGGGGCCTGATCTGGAAGACCGTGGACGACGGCGAACTGCTCGATGCGGCGTTGGGCGTCGCGCAAAAGCTCGCGGCCGGACCGCCGATCAGCATCGGCCTGATCAAGAGCCAGATGGAGGCTGCCTGGAATTCGCCGTTGGCGGCGACGCTCGATGGCGAGGCCGCGACGCAGGCGCGCGCCTTCGTCACTGAGGATCTGCGCGAGGGAGCGGCGGCTTTCGTGCAGAAACGCGCGCCGAACTTCGCCGGTCGATAGCGGGCGAGGGCAGCGTCGACGCAAGGCTCGGTCGCTTGCACGACTTGCCCGATGAGTTCCGATCACCCGTTGGCGGCGATCCAGCGCGCGATCGGCGGCCAGTGCTCGGCCAGCGTGCGCGCGCCCATGAACAGCCCGATGTGGCCGCCCGGCACGATCTTCTTCACGATCTTGGCGCCTGGTGTCCCGAGGTATTTTGCCGCGTCGAGAACCTGCTCGGGCGTCGTGATGTCGTCGTCGGCGCCCGCGAGCAGGTAGGTCGGGCAGGCAATATTGCGCAGGTTCAGGGTTCGGCCAAGACCGGTGAACGTCCCCTTCGCGAGGCGGTTCTCCTTGAACAGCTGGGTGATCACCTGGATGTACCATCGGCCCGGCAGGTCGATCGGATTCTCGTACCAGCTCTCGAACGTCTCCTTCTTGTCGAGATATGCCGGATCGTCGATATGCTCGTAGAGGTCGATCTGATCCTGAACGTAGTTCCGTTCCAGGTGCATGTTCTTCCAGCCCTGCAGCATGAACTTCCCCAGCATCAGGCCGCCGCCGAGACCCACCATTTCCTCGTAGAACGACGCAGGGGACCTGTGGACCATGGCCTTGATGTTTCCGTTGCCCGCATCGGTGTCGATGGGCGCGCCTGCCAGCACCAGCGAATTGACCTTGTCGGGAAATCGCGCCGCCACCATCGTCGCCAGCCAACCGCCCTGGCAAAGTCCAACGAGATTGACGCGGCCGCCGAGATCGTCGATCGCGACGATCATTTCAGCCAGGTAATTGTCGATCTCCAGATCCTTCATGTCCGCGGTCGCTGACTTCCAGTCGGTCAGGGCGACGTGGCCGATCCCGTTGGCCAGCAGGGTTTCGACCAGGCTTTGGCCCTTATGATAGTCTGCGATCATGGCGGTGTGGCCGGCATAGGGCGCGTCGACCAGCGTGGGAAGTCGGCCTGGCGTGCCGTATTCGCGCAACGCCATGGTCCGCAGTTCGAGACGCACCTGGTTCGGCGTCGCAAGCTTGGGCCGCAAGCCATCGTGAAGCTTGATTTCCTCCTCCGCGAATTTGAGATTTTTCGCGTAGAGTCCGAGCCCTTGCTCTACCAACGCGTTTGCCATCGCCATCGGCCAGAACGCCGGCACGCTCAGCAAGGAGAGGCCCGTTGTCGGTACGGAGGTTTGTTCGGGCATCGCGGGTCCTCGTCTTGTTTGCGCTGATCGTTTCTTACTGTGCCATGGTCTCTTGAAAGATTGGCCATGGGTCAGTATGCGTGAACTCTGTGTCATCCATTCGTCGCACCGCTCCCACGGCGTTCGTCTGAACGGCTCGCCGTTTCGCCCGCGGCCAATTCGATGATTTCCGCGGTAATTTCTTCCTGGCGTACGGTCCGCTGGGTCGCCTGCAATTCGGAAAGCTGCAGGTCGATCTGGCTGTGCGCCGAAGCCATGGCTTCCATCCGGGCCTCGTTCTCCGCGGCGAAGGCGTGGAGCGCGGCCTTGCAAAGCTGCGCGTGCACGTAGTCCGCGGTGAGTTCAGTCAGCAGCGCCTCGGGCGCCAAGTTCAGCAGGGGTGGACCCGCATTTGTGGGACTGGGAAAGCCCGACATATCGAGAGGAAACAGGCGCCTCCGCTCGATATAGATCGCTTGTCCGGGCCGCCACTGGCTGAAGGCGGCGTCGAGCCGGTCGATCTCACCTGCGGCGATGCGGTTGTAGAGCGCTTCGGAGATGCGATCGGCAAGCTTAGGGACACCCAGCGAATGCGAGGGCATCGGGCTGTCCCAGGTTGCCGCCACCCCTCGCTCCGCGG
>JBKQQE010000026.1:0-5931 GCA_052326245.1 Xanthobacteraceae bacterium
GAGGCGTGTTTCCTCGATCCTGATCATTTCGTCAACGAGCTCGGCGACGGACGCGTCGTTGCCGTCAGCCGCCACCCGCTGCCGGGCGGCGGATTGATCGAAGTTCATCGCGATATCACCGATATCGATTTCGCGGAGGCGCGCGCTGCCGCCGCGCAGCAGGAGCTGATCGAGAAACAGTATGCGATCGACCAGGCCGTCATCGTCGCGATCACCGATCTCACGGGACGCATCACCTACGCCAACGAGAATTTCTGCAAGATCAGCGGCTATCCGTGCGACGAACTGCTCGGACAGGACCACCGTATTCTGAATTCCGGCACGCATTCCAGATTGTTCTTCCGCGAGATGTACCGCCAGATCGCGAGGGGCCATGTCTGGCGCGGCGAGCTCTGCAACCGGGCGAAGGATGGCACCACCTACTGGGTCGATACCGTCATTTCCCCGCAGCTTGGTCCCAGCGGAAGGCCGATCGCCTACATGGCGATCAGGATCGACATCACGGCGCGAAAACTGGCCGAGGCGCAGATCGTCTACGCGGCGCGCCATGACGCGCTGACCGGCGCCGCCAATCGCGCGGTGCTGCTCGAGAAGATGCAGGAAGCGCTCGGCCGCCTGCACCGGCAAGGCGAGCCGTTTGCGGTTCTCATCCTGGACCTGGACGGCTTCAAGGACATCAACGACACCTTGGGCCACGCCGCGGGCGACAAGGTCCTTAAGGAGCTGGCGGTGCGTCTGCAGTCGCTGCTCGGCGAAGCCGACTGCCTGGCGCGGCTCGGCGGCGACGAATTCGCGATCGTTCGCAGCTGCCGGGCGGATCCGCGGCAGGAAGCCATCGCGCTGGCGGAAACCGTGCTGCAGACGACCGCAAATCCGTTCGATATCGACGGCCAGAACGTGTCGATCGGAACCAGCATCGGCATCGCGCTGGCCCCGGACGACGGAACCGACGAAGGCGGCCTGTTGAAAAAAGCGGACCTCGCGCTGTATCGGGTCAAGTCCGAGGGCCGCAATGGTTTCAGCGTTTTCGATTCGGAGCTGACCAAGGATGCGACCTCGCGCCTTCAGATGATCAACGATCTGCGCGCGGCGATCGCCCGCTGTGAATTCGAGCTGCACTATCAACCGGTGCTCGACGCCAGGACCCGCCGGCTTTGCGGCGCCGAAGCCCTGGTCAGGTGGCGTCATCCCAGCAAAGGCCTGGTCTTCCCCGACCACTTCATCTGGCTCGCCGAGGAAACTGGCCTGATCGAGCCGCTCGGGGAATGGGTGCTGAGAAAGGCCTGCACGGACGCCGCCGCGTGGCCGGAAGATATCAGGGTGGCGATCAACCTGTCGGCCGCCCAGTTCCGCACCGGCAAGCTGTTTGACATCATCGCGCGCGCGCTGACGGATTCCGGGCTGCCGCCCGATCGGCTCGAACTGGAAGTCACCGAATCCCTGCTGCTGAACAACAGCCACAACTATCAGCGCGTGATCCAGCAATTCAAGGATATCGGCATCACCATCGCGCTTGATGATTTCGGCACCGGCTATTCGTCGCTGAGTTACCTGACGACCTTTCCATTCGACAGAATCAAGATCGACAAGTCGTTCACGCAGGGGATACCGGCCCGCGCGGACTGCACCGCCGTCGTGGCGTCGGTGCTGACGCTCGCGCGTGGCCTCGATATGGTGGTGACCGCCGAGGGCGTCGAAACCGAGCAGCAGTTCGAGCTGCTGCGCGCGGCCGGGGTGCATCAGGTCCAGGGCTTCCTGTTCGGCCGCCCGGTGCCGGTCTGCGAACTTGCAATTCCCGGCGCCGGCCTGTCCCTGCAGGCGAAAGAAGTGGCTTGACCGCAATTGCGACGCCCGCCGGCCAATGCAATCATCGACCTTCCGGAACCGGCGCTGGCGCCACTTTCACATTCAGTTCAATGACCCGACACGCTGCAGCTCGACCGCATTGAGCACGTGCAGCACCCCATCCGATAGCTCGACGACGCCGCGATCGCGGAAAATACCGAGCACCCGGTTGACGTGAACCGCCGTCAATCCGACGGCATCGGCGATGTGCTGCTGGCGCAACGGAAAGCGGTAACGCTGGTCGCGGATCACGTTGTGGGCCGAGATGCGCTTCATCAGATGCAGAAACAGGTAGGCGATGCGCTGCTCCGCCGAACGCTGGCCCAGCACGGCCAGCATCTCTTCCGAGTTCCTGTGTTCGGCGACGCAGATATCCGCGACAGTCATCAGGAACGATTTGTCGGCGGCGATCCTGGCCTGGATTTTCTCGCGCGGCAGCCTGGTCAGCTGCGCATCCGTCAGCGCCGTGACCGAGCAACTGAAATGGTCCTCGAAAACCAGATCGGTCGAAACGACGTCGCCGGGCAGCAGGAATCTCAGGATCTGCTTGCGGCCGTCAGGAACCTGCAGGTGGCGAAATCCCCAGCCGCTGCACATCACAATGACGTTCTCGGACGCCTGTTGCCGGGACGCGATCAGTTCGCCTGAACGTACCGTCTGATGTTGCTGCGTTCTCTGATGAGCTTGTGGATCTGCCAGCGTTCCCAGCAGCGCCCCGCAGAAGCCTGTATTGCGACGCGGGCATGCCTCGCAGAGCGACCCGTTCATGTTGATTTACCGCTACGCATGACATGAAAAATAATGGCGCAATCCATATCGAAGTTGCCCAATCTTACCCACCGGTCAATTTCGCATAACCGCCCTGCATTTGCAATTAATTGATCTGCATCAATGATTTAGATCAATAGAATCGGCCGCGGCGTTAACCCGAATCGAAGAAATTACATCTCGGGTCAATCGATTTTTATCCTCAACGAGAAATTGCGTACCGGATTGATCTTTTGCTTTTCCCCTTTTGGCTCCTTCAATGGCGAGGGCTGACCATGTCCATCCTGACGACTCCGACAAATAGTGGCTCCTCCGACGCCGCCCAGGACCGCGAGATCCGGATGCGCTTCATGCACATCGATGGCCGAACCGGCGAACTGCTGCGCGAATTCTGGAAAGAGGTCGAGCCGGCGCTGCCGAAGGTGCTCGAAGGCTTCTATCGGCACCTGACCACGGTACCCGAGCTCGCCCGCATGGTCGGCAGCGATATCCCGCGGCTGAAGGCGGCGCAGGGATCGCACTGGCAGCGTCTCTTCAACGGCCGTTTCGACCAGGAGTACATGCAGGGCGTGCGCACCATCGGCCTGATCCACAACAAGATCGGACTGGAGCCACGCTGGTATATCGGCGGCTACAACTTCGTGCTGAGCCAGCTCATGGAAGTGGCCGTCGGCAGATATCGCTGGAAACCGAACCATCTCGCGGCCGTGCTCACGGCCTTGAACTCCGCGGTGATGCTGGACATGGACATCGCGATTTCCGTCTATCAGGAGGCGATGCTGGCGGAGCGCCAAAGCAAGCAGGACAAGCTCACGGCCGCGATCCAGCAATTCGACGGCCAGATGAAGATCGCGCTGGACACGGTCGGCGGCTCGGCAACGAGCCTGCAGAGCGCGGCCAATGCCCTGGCCGCCAATGCCGAGCAATCGACCCAGCAATCGACCGCCGTCGCGGCAGCCTCGGAAGAGGCGTCCACCAACGTGCAGGCCGTCGCCTCGGCGACCGAAGAGCTGACGTCGTCGGTCAGGGAAATCGGCCGTCAGGTCACCGAGTCGACCAGGCTTACCGGCATGGCGGTGGAGCAGGCCAACCGCTCCGGCGCCATCATGGAGGGACTGGCAAAGGCGGCGCAGAAGATCGGCGACGTCGTCGAACTCATCAACACCATCGCCGGGCAGACCAACCTGCTGGCCCTGAATGCCACGATCGAAGCCGCGCGCGCCGGCGAAGCCGGCCGCGGCTTTGCCGTGGTCGCCTCCGAGGTGAAGGCGCTGGCGGAGCAGACCGCAAAGGCGACCGGCGAGATCAGCCAGCAGATCGTCGCCATCCAGGAGGCGACAAAAACTTCCGTCGGGTCGATCCAGGAGATCAGCGCGACGATCGCGTCCGTCAACGAGATCGCCACGGCGATCGCCGCGGCGGTCGAGCAGCAAGGCACCGCGACGGGCGAGATCGCCCGCAACGTCCAGGAAGCCGCCAAGGGCACCCAGGATGTTTCGTCCAACATCAGCGGCGTCAGCCAGGCCGCAAGCGCGACCGGGCAGACCGCCGCACGACTGCTGTCGTCCGCCAACGAACTGTCGCAGCAATCCGAAACGCTGCGCTCCCAGGTCGAGGGCTTCTTCGTCGCGATCCGGACGGCATAGCAGTTCGATCTCGGCATTTGCCGCTCCGCCATTTACCGAGACTGACAGGTTTCACCGGCGAAGCGGGAACGCAATCAACGCGGGCAATTCGGAGATCGTTCGATGGGTACTCTCAATCGGTTTCCTGCACACAAGATCACGAAGCATGGCCCAGGCTTCGACACTCTGCCGCTGACAATTCAGTGCGGTGCAGGCTAGCGCAAGCCAGCAAAAGCTTTGTTTCTGCCAATTTGGAAAGGTGCAGATAGACCGCACTGACAGGCATCACCAAAATCGGCGTCCTGCCCGTCCTGGAGACTTCAAGACTCAGTTCGATCGGCACCGATGTGGTCTAGTCAACCGGCATCACGAAGCGATTTCACGCTCGCCGCCGAATGCGCCGACATGCAGCCAGTTTAGAAGGGTGATCAACATGCACGTGTTGCTGGTCGAGGACGACAACGCTACCGCTCGATCCGTCGAGCTGGCGTTCAAGGTCAACAGGTTCAACGTGCATACGACCAGCCTTGGCGAGGAAGCGATCGACCTCGCCACACTCTATGATTACGACATCATTCTCCTCGATCTGACTCTTTCCGATATGTCCGGCTTTGAAGTTTTGCGGACGCTACGTGCCTCCAGAATCAAGACCCCAATCCTGATCTTGTCTGGTCTCGTCGACACCAAGCACAAGGTCAGAGGCCTGGGCGACGGCGCCGACGACTACATGACCAAGCCGTTCAACAAGGACGAGTTAACCGCCCGGATTCGGGCCATTGTGCGCCGTTCGAACGGGCACGCCCAGTCGATCATAAATGTTGGCGGTCTCGTCGTCGATCTCGATACCAAGGCGGTCGTGGCGAACGGCGCCGCAGTACAATTGACCGACAAGGAGTATCAGATCCTGGAGTTATTGAGCTTGCGGCACGGATCGACGGTTACCAAGGAAATGTTGCTCAATCACCTCTATGCCGGCATAGACGACCCGGAGCTGAAGATCATCGATGTCTACGTCTGCAAGCTACGCAAGAAGCTTACAAGAGCGCTGGGTGGCAGCGACTATATCGCAACCGTGTGGGGCCGTGGTTACACGCTGCGCCAGCCGCCCGAGGACCTGTTGAAGATCTGCGCCTGAAAGAGGGCCGAGCGGCGCCAACATGACCCCGAGGATGCCGAGGTCACGGCACCAACAAACCACGAATCCAGGCAGGTGAGTCAGGCGTCGACCACATCACCATCGGAAGCACCAGTTGCAGAAGAGCCGGGCTCAGCACCTCGGCCGATCACGGCACGAATCTTGAACACCGGCCTCCGGTCCGCCGATCGAAGAAGGTTGTTAATCTCGAATCTGCCATCCTCGCTAATCGTCTTCAGCGACGCCAGAATCTCCGTCACCGCAGTTCCGTCCGAAAATGGCAGCAACAATCGTTCGTAGATGACGTGGTGGCCGAGAACGTCCTCCATCGTTGAGACCGTATAGATTGGAAGGGCTCGACGAATACACTCGTAGTAAATGGGCAGAACGTCCTGGGCTAGATCGGGACCAAGATACTCGTCGAGGTAACGCCCCTGGTTCTCCGGCCCGGCTTTTCCGTAGGCCAGAGCAAGACGCGAACCCTGGCTGTTGATGCGAATCCGCAGCGGCTCATGGTCCCATTCGACGAGATAATAGACCAAGTCCAGCTTCTCATCT
>JBKQQE010000027.1:0-5148 GCA_052326245.1 Xanthobacteraceae bacterium
CCGAGCTATCAACCTTTGGTGCGGAGCTATTTGAATAGATGTTTTCCGAAACCCAGGTCTCGACGAATTCCAGCGCGCGTTCGCTCATGATATTCCCGCCGTCCCAACAGATGCCTAGTGGTGATCCCGGAGCCGATCCCGGATGGACTCTTTTCCGAACGCACTCTCGACTGACTTTTTCAGGTTGTGAACGGCGCCCTGAATCGCTTTTTCCAGGGTGCTGTTACGATCTGTCACGATGATGGACTCGCGGCCGTCGCGGCGCGCCTCGATCATGCAGCACTTGTCGTCATGACCGGGCTTGTCCCCGATGGCGTCGCTGAGATGCACATCGACTCGCCTGATATGGTCGCCGTAGCGGCCCAGCGCCGCATCGACCACGGCCTTCACGTGATCGGAAAACTGCTCGCCACCGGCGATATTTCCGTCGGTCCTGACCTCGATCAACATCGGCGCCTCCGTTGCTACGAACTACTGTATCGTTATTCGCTGCGGTACATTGACATAACGCAAACAGACGGGGGCGCCCGCCAAAGCGCCCGCTGAGGTGGGATGCGAATGTCTGAATCGGACCGCTAGGTAATCCCGAGACGGGCGAACAGCGGGACCTTCGCCAGATCCAGGATGACCGCGAAGACGACTGCCGCCGCGAGGATGCCCGCCACCACCATGACCGGCAGCGGCGTCATCGCAATTCCTCCAACCGCCAGGGTCGAGGCGATGCCGAGATCGACCACGGACGAGACCACGAGCCAGAGGCTTGGGCGAGAGGACCACAGCCGTCGCCGTTCGCGGTTGGTGTAGGTCGTCGACTGGTTGCCGAATACGATGACCACGAACGCCAGCGTCCTCAGCGCGTCGATGTCGTATCCCATGCGGTAGGCGCCGAAAGCCAGCACGGATGTGCAGAACACCAGTTCGGCGATTCCGGTGCCGACGCCCGCGACCGTGAGACGTCCGATCCGCCACGCATTCGGCGTCCGCGACGGACGCACATTGTCCGTCGTCAGGGCCATGCCGAGGAAGTCGCCGGTGATCATGACAAGCACCATCAGCAGCGGCGTCAGGATCGCCTGCCCGGTCATCAGCAAGCCGACCGCCAGAAACTGCACCTGAACCGTCTTCTTGGTGATCGAGTTCAGCGTGTAGCTCAGGATGCGCTGGAACGTCACCCGCCCTTCCTTCACGGCGGCGACGATCCCGGCGAGCCCGGGCTCGGTCAGCACCATGCCGGCGGCCGATTTCGCGACGTCGGTTGCGGTCGAGACGGCGATCCCGATCTGTGCCTGGCGCAGCGCCGGCGCGTCGTTGGCGCCGTCGCCGCACATGCCGATGGTATGGCCGCCGTTCTGGAACGCCTTGACGAGATTATACTTGTCCTCCGGCAAAACCCCGGCGAAGACCGCGAATTGCTCGGGGTTCACGCGCTCGGGGATCGGCCCCGGCGGACAGACCGCGCCATCGAGTCCGACCGCATGGGCGACAATGGCTGCCGTCGCCGGCGCATCGCCGGTGACCATCACGGTGCGCACGCCGAGGTCGTGCAGTTCGGTCACGAGCGCCGCGGAGTCTTCGCGGGGCGGGTCGCTCAGCGCGATGAGCCCGACCAGCTTCATCGCATCCGGCGCGCCGGTGGCGACCGCCAGCACCCTGAAGCCTTTCTCCTCGAGCTGCTGGCTCGCGGCTGTCGCTGCCGCCGACGGCGGGGCGAGGCCGCTGACCGCCGCGAAGGCGCCCTTCACGACCCGTTGCGTGGCTCCGCCCGGGTCCTGGACCGTCGCCTCGGACATCTTCGTCGCCGGATCGAACGGTACGAACTTGATCAGCTTCGGCGGATCGGAAACCGCCTTGCCCGCGGCGGCGGATCGAATGGCGCCATCGACCGGATCCTGTCCGCCGTCGGAGCTCGCCAGCGCAGCGAGCGCCAGAACGTGCGCCTCGTCGATACCGGGCATGGGTTGCACCGTCGTCACCGTCAGTGCGTTCTGGGTCAACGTGCCGGTCTTGTCGGCGCACAGCACATTCATCGATGCGGCTTCGTCAACCGCGGAAAGACGGGTCGGCAGCACGCCGACCTTCGCCAATGCGCGCGCGCCGATCGCCGACGCCAGCGTGAAGGTCGCCGGCAGCGCCACCGGGATCGATGCCAGCACCGCCGTCAGGACCAGCGGAACGATCTCATCGAGCGGCATTTTCAGAAACCAGGCGTAAGCCACGAGCAGTACGATGAGGACGCCGTTGAACGCGGCAAGATTGCCCACCACGCGCAACACCGCCTTCTGCTGGGAACTGACCACATGGGCGGTCCGGACCAGCTCCGCGGTGCGGCCGAATTTGGTCCGCGCGCCGGTCGCGGTGACCTCAGCCACCGCCTCGCCGCGCCGCACCAGCGCCCCTGCATAGGTCTGCACACCCGCGCCGGCTTCGATCGGCACCGATTCGCCGGTGAGCATGGACTGGTCGAGCAGGACGCTGCCCCCGGTGAGGCGGACATCCGCGGCGACCACGGCGCCGAGCGAAAGCTTTACCACGTCGCCCGGAACCAGTTCGACCGCGGGGATGGTCTTCCAAGCCCCGTCGCGCCGCGCCGATGCATTCAGCGCGAGCCGCGATTTCAGCGCCGCGAGGGTGGCCTGGGCACGGCTCTCCTGGAACAGTCCGAGCGCCGCGTTGAAGACCAGCAGGGCTGCGATGATCGAGGCCTCGACATACTTGCCGAGTACCAGCTCGAGCACGATCGCGGCCTCGAGCATCCACGGAACCGGCGCCCAGAACTTTTCCAGCGCCATCCGCAACGGGTGGACGCTCGTGTCCGGCATCGCATTCGCGCCAAGCTTCGCCAGCCGGCGGCTGGCCTCGCTCGTTGTCAGACCGCCTTGCGAGTCGACATCGACCGCGCCTGTCGATTTTACCGGTGCGGCAGTTTCAGCAGCCATCCGGGCGGTCGTTGACATGGGCAAAATCCGAACGTGGCAGCCGCGGCCGGCTCGCCACGTTCAAAGAGTATACTGATAGATTTGATGGCTTCGGCTACTTTTTTCCGGGGTCGACCTTCTGCCACGCCATGGCGAGTTTGTGCGACGCCTTGCTGTAGGCGGCCTTGGCGGTCTCCCAGTCTGCCGCGCCCGCGGCCTCCAGCCGGGCGGACGCCGCCTTGGTCTCGGCCCAGGCGCTGTCGAGAGCCTTCTTGGCCTTCGCCTGCTCCGCCGTTTCCCCGGCCACCGTCGCTGTGGTGAAGTCGTTCAGCTTCTGCTGCCAGGTCCCCATCTCGTCCCGCGCCCGCTGCAGGTAGGTTTCACGCGCGGCGGTGGGATCGCGGGTCGCGGCCACGCGCACCGGCGCCTGGTCGGATGGGGGCTTCGACTGGGCCGCGGCGGGCAACACGCCCGCCAGCGCCAGCGTTGCGATGATCGGCACGACAAGAATTTTCATGACTGTTTCCTTTGCCTTTCGTTCATTTGCCCAATGTCGGCGTGGCCGGGCGAATCACTCCGCGGCAGCGACCGCAGGCGGCGGCGTCTTGACACCCTTGTGCACGTCGAGGCTCGCGGGGCTGACGGTGGCGAGGATGGTCTTGGCGCGCGCGATTTCGGCCGCGGGGCCGTGCGCCATCACCAGGAAGCGATCGGTCTTCAACGCGGTTTCATATTGCAGCACGCTGTCCTTCGGCACGCCGATGCTGTAGAGCGCCGCGCCAAGCGCGCTCAGGCCACCGACCACGACCGCATTCTCGAGGCCGCTCGCCACGATCGCGGCGAGATATCCGAGCACGACCACATGTCCCACCACCGGAACGGCCATGAACAGCCCACCGAGGAACAGGCCCCAGAAACCGCCCCAGAACGCGCCGCGGGTGCCCCAGAACTTGACCCGGTCGCCGGTGTTGTAGAACCCGACGACCTTCTCGTCGGTGTGATAGCCCTTGCCGACAATGCTGAGATTCTTCATCTCGAAGCCGGCGGCGGTGAGCTTCTTGACGGCGGTTTCGGCTGCGGGATGGTCGGCGAAGACGGCAACGACTGTGTCGGTATTTTCCATCGGAATTCTCCTTGAGGATGAGCCTGGTCCTTGGCGCCCGGTCTTGCGTATCGCCTTCCGGCGGTCGTCAAGGCCAGGCGACGCCGCAGGTGCGGGTCTCGGAGCGCTGATCTTCGGCCGACGTTAGGTGGGAGTGATACTGCCGGGATAGGCTCGGAAACTACTCAGGCGGTCTCGTCTACGATCGAGGATCGAGCTGAAGGAACGCAACTGCGGACCCGCGCGTTGACCAGGGTTGAACTGAGCGCTCCCCAATCGGGCAAAATTGGTATTTACTGATCTCGAGCGGCGCGCGCGTGCCGCCATCGCACCAGCACAGGGGGTTGCCATGCTTTCAGTCTTGATCGGGGTTCTGATTATTTGCGTCGTCGGCGCGATCTGTTTTTGGGCCATTGACAAGTTTGTCAACGAATCCCGCCTGGCAAGCCTGCTCAAATTGCTGGTGGTGCTGATCTGCCTGGCGGCGATCCTGCAACGCGTGCTGCCGCTTTTGGGGATCAATTGGTTTTAGCGGTCCGAGCGGAACAGTAATTGCCAGCTTGAACAGCACCTGCGCCGGGTCATAGCTCCGTTTCAACATGCGGAAGAACCCCCAACCGATGATGCCCAGGATAACCACCAGTCCGATCGTCCCTTCCACGATTTTGTATGTGGTGCTCATGGTGCCCAGGCAAAACCTCCATTTGCCGGCTTGTACTTAAGAGTCTTCACTGCCGATTGGACAACGCCTGCGCGCCGATGTCACGCGGACAAAACAGCCGGGGCAGGTCAGTTTGAGCCGACATTGATCGGATGGACGTTGACAGAAACCGCTGGCTTCCCCGGAAACCCCAAGCCCTAAACCATAATGACTATAGAATGCTCAAATAACCAAATAACTAATGCGCCAGCCTGGCTGCTCATTCGAGGTTGGTAATTCTTTAGGCATTATGGTTTAGTCATTTGTCATTCCGCAGAGCGGCAGGTCGCCGCTACAGTTTCACCCGTACCGATACGGCTTGGCCATCGCAAACGTGTTCGGCAAGTGCCGGACTTCCTGCACCTGGCCATCGGTCAAAAGCACCTCGACGATGTCGAACCGGATTTTCACCGCCGGATTTTTCAGCAGCC
>JBKQQE010000028.1:0-2869 GCA_052326245.1 Xanthobacteraceae bacterium
AAGAGCCCGCCGCAAAGTGATGCGAATGTTAGAACCGGGACACTAGCGCGAACCAGGCCTGGCGCAAAACCAGCCAAAACGGCCATATCGCCACAGGCGGGGGGACACCCAGGTGACCGGCGTTGCCAGCCATGATCCGTTTTACGAGTCCGTTCCGGTGTTTCGCAGTTTTGCGAAACTGATGGATCCGGTCCTCTACAAGCCGTTGCCCGACGACTGGATCGTCGGGGTCGCCGACATCGTGGATTCCACCCGAGCGATCGCCGCGCAGCGCTACAAGGCCGTCAACATGGCCGGTGCCGCGGTCATCGCCGCCGTGACCAATGCCCTCGACGGAGAAGATTTTCCTTTCGTGTTCGGCGGCGACGGATCGAGTTTCGCGGTCCCGGCCCGGCACGCGGAAGTCGCCCGTGAGGCGCTGGCCGCCACCGCGGCCTGGGTCAGCCGGGATCTCGATCTCGTCATGCGGGTGGCGCTGGTTCCGGTTGCGGCGGTGCGCGCCCAGGGTCTCGACGTGCGGGTCGCGCGCTATGCGCCCTCATCCTATGTTTCCTACGCGATGTTCTCCGGCGGCGGCCTGCCCTGGGCCGAGGCCGCGATGAAACGAGGCGAATTCGCGGTCGCCCCGGCTGCGCCGGGCGTGCTGCCGGACCTGTCCGGTTTGTCGTGTCGCTTCGAGGAAATGGCGGCGAGCCGCGGCCTGATCCTGTCGGTGCTGGTGGTGCCCGGGCCGCAAGGCGCGGGGGATGGGTTTCGCGAGGTCATCGAGGACGTGATCACGCTGGTGGAGCGCAGCCCGGAGATGGGCCGGCCGGTGCCGGGCGGCGGGCCGCCGCTGAAATGGCCGCCGCAGGGGTTGGACTACGAGGCGCGCGCCGGGCGCGGCGGACCGCTCGCGCTGCGGCGCTTGCGGGTGCTGGGATGGACGCTGTTCGCCTATCTGATCATGCGGTTCGGCATCAGCGTCGGCGGTTTTGTGCCGCAGACCTACATCAGCCAGGTGGTCGCCAATTCCGACTTTCGCAAATACGACGATGCGCTGCGCATGGTGCTCGACTGTACGCCGGAGCTTGCGGATGCGATCGAGCGCCGGCTGGCGCGGGCCGCCGCAATCGGCACCGTCCGCTTCGGTCTGCACCGCCAGGACGCGGCGATGATGACCTGTTTCACCCCTGCCGCGTCGCGCAGCGACCATGTTCACTTCATCGACGGCGCGCGCGGTGGCTACGCGTCCGCGGCCGTGGCGCTGAAGGCCAGTTAACTAGTGTGGTGGTTCAGAAATTCGATTCATTCGCGCGGCGACCTCTCAAAGCGAATTTCTGAACCAAACCACACTAAAATCCAAAATTTCTAGTGTCCTTTCGAATCCGAAGTTCGCTCAAGAGTTCGCGGCAGAATCAAGCGAGCTTCGGATTCAGGACACTAGACGCGCGTCGCTTCCCCACGGCGTGAGCTTGACCGCGATCGCGCACGCCACCCCGAGCAGCACCATCGAGCCCGCCGACAACACGTAGAACCCCGTCGCGGGGGCCTCAACCGCGATCAGCCAGGCGCCGCCGGCCACGATGAAGACCAGCCGCGCCGTTTGCGCCAGCACGGGGCCAAGGATCTTCGCCGCACCTTGCGAGGAAAAATACAGCGAGCTGTTCAGGCCGATGAAGGCGTACATCGGGGCGGCGATGGCGAGATAGCTGAAGCTCGCCGCGCGCACCCCGGGGTCGTTGGTGAACAGCCCGACCCAGATCCACGGACAGGCCGCAACCAGCGCGCCCACCGCCGCCACCGCGGCGAACGAGATTGCGCCGCCGGCCCAGGCGACGCGGCGGGCACGGGTCGGACGCCCGGCTCCCACCGCCATGCCGATCATCGGAACCGATGCGATGCCGACCGCGAAGGAGACCGAGGTCAGCAGGAATTCCAGCCGGGCGCCGATGCCATAGGCGGCCAGCGTATCGGTGCCGAAGCGCGCCAGCATATGGGTCAGGATCGCGATCGAGAGCACCGACTGCAGCGGCGAGAAGCAGGCGATCGCGCCGACCTTGAGAATGTCCACGAACATGTCGCGCCGGAATTTCAGCGGCGCGGCCGACAGGTCGAGGCGGCTGCGCCCGCTCAGCAGAAACCAGGCGCTGATGGCGAGGCACAGGGTGAAGGCGGTCAGTGTGCCGCAGGCGACCCCCCGCATGCCGAAGCGGGGAACCGGCCCCAGGCCCAGGCCGAGCAGGCCGCCGAGCAGGATCTGGGTGCTGGCGGCGAGCAGCAGCAGCGCCGAGGGCACCCGCATGTTGCCGGTGCCGCGCAGGATCGACAATACGGTGTTCATCAGCCAGGGCACGACGGCGCCGCTGAAGAAGATGGTGGTGTAGCCGAGCGCTTCATCTAGCACGCGGCCGCGCCCGCCGAGCAGCTCCAGAAGCCGGGGTCCGAATGTCAGCATGACCACGGTGAAGACAAGGCCGAAGCAGACGCCGATCAGCAGCGCGTGCAGCGCCAGCTGCGACGCGCGCGCCACGTCGCCCGCGCCCAGCGCGCGGGCGACCGCCGAGGCGACGCCGCCGCCCATGGCGCCGCTCGACATCGTCATGGTCAGGATCACGAACGGGAACACCAGCGCCATGGCGGCCAGCGGCTCGGTGCCGAGGATGCCGATATAGGAGCTCTCGGCGATCGACACGCACACGCTGACAGTGAGCGCGACGGCATTCGGCGCGGCGAGGCCCAGCAGCGTCCGCAGGATCGGGCCGTCCAGCAGCGGTTCGGCCAGCGGATTGCCAACGGCCGAACGCGTGATCCGCAGCGGCGCCGGCGCGATCGTCTGCAGCGCCTCCACGGTTGGATCGGACATTTCCCGTTTCTTCCCGTTGATCTT
>JBKQQE010000029.1:0-14512 GCA_052326245.1 Xanthobacteraceae bacterium
GGCCACACTAGAATCTTGAATTTGCTAGTGTCCCTTGGTTCTGACGTTCGTAAACGAGTTCGCCGCAAAGTGATACGAACGTCAGAACCGAGACACTAGGACCGCCCTTAAACCGGGGGACGGCGGATCGGAGAAATTCGTCCGGCAACCCGCGATTGGCCAAGCCCCGCGAGCGCTTCGTTGGATATCCTGATTGTCCCGCTAACCCGCCCGCCGGTCGCCAACACCCACGATGCCTCGGCACCAGGTCGCCGCGCCGGTCACCGCATCCAAACCGTTCCGCGCCCAGGACGTCAGCAGTCCCCGCGCGGAACGCTGGTGCTTGCGCGAGGCGAAGATATGATGGACGCCCTCCGGAAGCTTATGAATTTCCGCGTCCAAATCGGATGTGACCGCGGTCATCAGCTGGTCGAGCCGGCGTCCCCACTCGGATTTCTCAATTCGCTTGATATGAGCCCGCAGCGCGTCTTCGATGTTGAAAATATCGGTCAGAATGTCCTTGGCGATCAGGACTCGATCGTTCTTGAGAGCGTTGCTCAGATCCAGCCGCTTGTCGTCCAGCTGATCCAGCACCATCCCGACGGTGACAGCATAGGGCGTCGCGGCGATGTCGGCGGCGTTCCTGCTGCGCGCGGTCCTGGTGGCGAGACGGATCAGCTGCCACGGCACCTTGAGGCGCTTGCTGACCATCGTCAGGGCAAACGGCGTGGCCTTGGAATGTTTGGCCGCGAGCGTCTCCAGGAGACGACGTATCTTGGAGAGCGATTCGCCGTCGAATGAGCCGATCTGCGGCGGCAGCGCGGCGTTGAAGCGTGCCAGCGCGTCGGCCGCCTGCAGCACCGAGAGCGTCTTGCTCAAATCGTCAAAGGCGGCGCGCGAGCTCGTATACTTCGCGAGCTCGCCGCGCGTGCGTTCGACGCTATCGGCCGCGGCAAGCGTACCTTCGAGGCATTTGGCGATCTTGGCCTGGAACGCCGCCGCCATCCGTTCGGCCTCGCCGGTCTTGTCCGCGACGATCACCGGCTTCATCTTGGTTTCATATTCGCGCGTCATCGCCGGCAGCAGAAACTGGCCGATCCATTCCCAGATCGCCGCCAGCGAGGTCCGGGATATCTGTCCGGGATTGGCGCGTTCGGGCGCGCGATTGACCAGCATCGGCTCCAGCGGCTGGAAGAAGTACCGCGACGGACTTTTGACACGATCATGGGCGTGGCCGCCCTTGCGAAATTCCGCGCGCAATTCCGCGAGCAGGGTTTCGGTGCCCTTGACCTCGTCGCCCGACAGCTGCAGCCGTTCCAGCTCGACCAGCAGGCGGCTGCGCGCCTCGGGGGTCAAGCGTTGCACATACTCCCGAACCTGATCGACCGGAACTTCGTTGTTTGCCATCGCCTGAACAGGCGCATCGAACGCGCCCCGCCTCTCTCGTCGGCCCCCCTCGCGAGTCGCCACACTTACAAATCAAGAATAGCACAGAGCCAATGCTCGACCATCAACGCAGCGGTCCGAACGCTTTTCTACCTGTATCCCGGTAGTGTAGCGCGTTCCGCGCAAACCGAGCGCTGATTGCCCCGCGGCGGTCGAGCCGGTCGCGGCGCGGCCGTGTCCCTCGCCTGGACAGGTTGCCACTGCGGCGCACCGGCCTACGCCGCGGCGCGGGCCTTCGGCATGCGGCGGGCGACGACGACGCGGTTGCGGCCCTCGTCCTTGGCCCGGTACAGCGCCTGGTCGGCGTTCGACAGCGTGTGCATCCAGCCCTCCTCGCCGCCGCGCCCGAGCGCGACCCCGAGGCTTGCGGTGACGGTGATGGCGACGTCCTGGTCGACCGCGATCTGGGTGTTGGCCATGGTGGCGCGGACCTTCTCCGCGATGCCTTCCATGAGATCGAGATTGGGCTGCACCACCACGATGGCGAATTCCTCGCCGCCGAAGCGCGCGACGATGTCGGACTTGCGCACGCATTGACGGATGCGGCGCGCGGTCTCCTGCAGCACCGTGTCGCCGGCGGGGTGACCGTGCACGTCGTTGACGGCCTTGAAATGGTCGAGGTCGAGCAGGATCAGCCCCATCGAGCCGTCGAAGCCGGAGAGCTGCGAGGCCTGGGTCTTGATCGCGTTGTCGAGGGCGCGACGGTTGAGCAGCCCGGTCAGGGGATCGGTGTCCGCCAGCGTCTTCAGCCGCAAATTGAGTTCGTCGCGCTCGCGCTCCACCGTGAGCCGCGCGCGCTGGCTCTCGCGCAACAGGCGCAGCGCGGTGAGCACCTCGCGGATTTCCTCGCCCTTCGCCGACGGCATCGGAATTTCGCCCGGCGTGCCGAGCGCCAGCGCCATGATCTGGTCGCGGATATACAACAACGGCTGGAACAGGAAGCGCTGCATGCCGATGATGATGCAGATCATGGTCAGGATCATCAGCCCGGTGGCGAGCGACGAAATCGTCATGACGCGCCAGGCGCGGTCGCGCGCGCTGGTGGCGCGCTCGAAGGTGACGGTGAGGATCGCGTCCCGCAGCCCCTGCAGCGTCGACATGTCCGGCACCAGCGCCCTGGTGAATTCCGACGGCGTCATCGCATAGGGAACGGCGCCCGGTTCGCCGAGCCTCAGCCCGTCGAGCAGGCGGAAGGCGTCGCCGAAATAGCGGGTATTGACCGTTTCCCAGTCGTTGGCGACCCGCGGGTCGTCGAGACAGGTGCGCAGGTTGGCGGAGACCACGGCGCGCATCTGCTCGATGCGGGCACGCAGCCGGGTGATTTCGTTCAGCCGCTCGGCGCTCGGCGGCTCCTGGGTCTGCAGCGGCACGATATATTGCGAGCCGAGCCGGCCGGCGATGTCGCGCAGCTCCGTCACCAGCGTCGCGACGATGACGATGGGGGCCATCGCTGGATCGGCCTCGGTGGTGCGGCCGCCGAGATCCTCGACCAGCGCCTGCGTGGTGTCGACCACGCCGAACATGCCTTCGATCGCGCCCTGCAGGTCGCTCGCGGCGCGCTCGGCGGGGGCACTGCCCACCACGGCGTCGACGCGCTTGCGCGCGTTCGCCAGCGCGCTGCGGACCACGTTGAAGCGGGCGAGGCTGCGCTCCGTGACCGGCACATGGCTCGCCGCCATCTGGGCATAGAGGCTGCCGAGCGCCTCGTCGACGCTGGCGCGCGACTGCTGCAGCGTCCTGGTGAAAGGCTGGGCGCCCGCCGGTTCGGTCATGGCGCTGTTGGCCGGGCCGCGCTCGGCCGAAATCCTGCTCATCACCAGCAGCGAGGCGTGGAACTGGCGCAGATTGACCAGGTTGGTCTCGTTCGACGAATACTGGAGGAAGTTGTTCCACACCAGGTCAGCGCCCAGCGCCAACGCCCCCAGGATCACCATGGAGGCGAGGTACCAGAATCGTCGGCTCAGGCCGGGCTTACCCATCAAACGCGCTCTTTCATGCTAGTGCCCGCTTTTCGAAGTTCGTGATACATCGCGGCAACCTCTTTCACGAACTTCGAAAAGCAAAGGGCACTAGCAACCATAAGATTCCAGTGTGGTTTTGGATTTGACATTCGCTTGGAGCGCTCGCGGCAAGACTGCAGCGAATGTCAAATCCACCACACTGGCGTCTGTTGTGGCTCCGCGACGGTTTAATAATCGTGAGTTCATTTGCCGAAAAAGAACTGAGGTTAAGGATTAAATAGTTGCGGGGCACCGCCATGGTTTCCGATCGATGAACGGCGGCGGCTAGTGGAGTGGATTTGACATTCGCTTCACGCGCCCGCCGCACGGCTCGCCACGGCGAGGTGCGCCGTGGCAATCCATTGCGCGTTCAAGATCTTGCGCGGCGACCGCGGGCGGCGGAACGCGGTTATTTCAGCGCGTCGGCGCCGGCCTTGCACACCACGGCGTCCTGGTCTCCGGTGCCGCCGCTGCAGCCGATGGCGCCGATGATCTTGCCGTTCTCGACCAGCGGGAAGCCGCCCGGACTCGCCACCAGGGTCGGGTCCAGCGTGGCCACGTAGCCATGGCCGGTCTCGTAGGCATTGTAGAACAAGCGGGTTTCGCGGCGGTAGCGCGCCGCGGTGCGGGCCTTGCCCTGGGAGACCGTGACCGACCCGATCTGCGCGCCCTCCATCCGAGAGAAATGCACCAGTTCGCCGTTGGTGTCGGCGATGGCGATGTTCAGCTTCCAGTTCCGCTTTTTGGCTTCCGCCTCGGCGGCGGCCATCAGCACCTTGGCGCGTTCGAGCCCGATCGAGACCCCGTAGGGGATATCGAACGGCATCGCGGCGGGCGTGCCGCCGGCGCTCGGCGGGGCCGGCGGCGGTGCGGGCGTCTGGGCCCGGCCGGCGGCGCTGCAGATCAGCACGCCCACCACCACCGCGGTCGTCGTCCACATCATATGACGCATCGTTGCCTCCTACGCTGTCGTTGAAAGTTGCGGCCCCCGCGGCGACAGCCACCGCGGCGGGACCTAGTACCCTGTTACTTCGAAAAGCGGGCACTCGTTCAGATCGAGATCGGCGCCGGCATGGTCAGGAAGCCGCGCGAGCAGTCAATGGGCGAGCGGATCGGGTCGCATCTGCACCTTGAATACTTTCGGCCGCACGCCCTTGCCGCCTTCGCTGTGGAAATTGGCGCGCGTGCCCGAGGTGGTCCACAGCGCGCGGCCCTTCCAGCCCGCGGCCGCATCGTCGATCCGCCCGTCGACATTCTTGCTGAAGAAGCCGAGCGGATAGGGAATGCGGATGTCGACGAATTTTCCGTCGACCAGCGCCAGCAGCGACTCGCCGCCGTTGGCGGATGCGATCGGCACGTTGGCGCCGAGACCGAGCGTGTTGTAGAGATCGACCCAGACGTAATAGGCGTGGTTGGCGCTGCCTTTGCCGTCGACGCCCCTGAACTGCGGCCCCGGCATCCGGTACAGTGTCCAGCCCTCGTAACACTGCTGGCCGGTGGCGGCGTCGGGACCTGTCAGCGGGCTCTTGCACTTGGAGCGGTCGAAGCTCGCGAGATGGCCGCTCGACAGCACCGTCCAGGCGACGCCGTTGAGATCGACGTCGACGCCGCGGGCGCCGAAGGCGCCTGGCGGCGGCTGGAAGATTTCCGACACCGCGGTCCTGGTCGGATCGCTTCCCGGGATCAGGCGGATCAGATAGCTCGGCTGCGGGATGCGGGAGAATCCGGTGCCCATCGACTGGCCCCAGATCACGTCACCCTTGGGCGACGGCATCACGCCGTAGAACGCCGCTTTGACCCACTTGTCCCTGGCCGGATCGGTCGGCTGGTCGGGCGCGACGAAGGGCTCGCGCTTGCCCGAGCCGGAGACGTTGGCGATGATCGGCGTCCAGCCCTGCGACGCCACTTCGTCCTTGCTCGCCTCGAACTGCTTGACGTCGAGCCAGCCGACCACGCCGCTGTAGGGCTGCCCGGCGCTCAGCCACAGGGTGTCGTTGGCGTCGCGGCCGAACGACAAATGCTGGGTGGTGAAGCAGGTATCGATCAGCGTCCATTTCTCGGTCTTCGGATCGTAGACCGAGAGCTGGCGCGCCGATTCCGCGAGCGGCGCCACGGTGGCCGACGGCTGCGCCGAGCCGGCCTTGCAATAGGCCGGATTGGCCGGCGGCCGGATCCGCGCCGTGAACCACACCCGGCCCTGCTCGTCCATCATCGGATTGTGGATGCTGGTGTGGCTGTCCCAGATCGGCTCGTCGCCCCAGAACACCGAGGTGCCCAGCGGATCATCCTTGGTGCTGGCGGTGGCGGGGTCGCGGTAGGGATGCTTGATCAGCTTCGCGGTGTTGTGCACGGGATCAAGCACCGGAACGAAGTCCGAGCTTTCCTCGGGCGAGCCGTAGACCAGGCCGTTGGCGTTGACGGTCGGGTCGCGCTTGTCGGTCGAGACCGCATCGTGCAGATACATCGTCGGCGTGCCCCAGTCCCACGCGGTGATCACCACGTTGCGCTCGACGCCCTTCGGACGCGACGGGGTCTCGAACGGCAGCTCGCCACCGGCGATACGGTCGGTCCAGTCGGCGAACATGCGGTAGCCGCGCTCGGGGCCGAGCCGCGAGATCGCAATCGCCATGTTGGTCATGGCCTGGCCGGACTGCAGCCGGCGCGCCCACATTTCGATCGAATTCGGAAACGTCCCCAGTTCCTTGTGCGGCGACCGCACATTGTCGCTGCCGAGCGCGTGACAGGACTGGCACGAGTTCTTCACCGTATCGATCCAGTCGGCCTGGGTGGCGAGGCCCGCCGGCACGCCGGTGGGGCTGCGGTCGGACCCGGGAAACTCGCTTTCCGCGGGGATCTTGAGCATCGAATACCAGTACATGCCCGGATAATATTTCGCCGCGGCCGCCTGGCTTTCCGCCCGTTTCGCCGTCAGCGCCAGCGTCGCGCCGGGGCGCGCGTCCGCTTTGTCGGAATCGGTCAGGCCATAGCCGCGGACCCAGACCTTGTAATTTGCAGCGGGCAGCTCGGGGATGACGAAGCGGCCGCCGTCATCGGTCACCACCATTTTCGCGAAACGTGTCGGCAGGTCGGTGGTCTCCGCGATCACCCACACCCCGGCTTCGGGACCAGCCGGCCCCTTGACCGTGCCGCCGATCTCGGCGGCGCCGACGGCCGGGACGGTCTGCGCCGACACCGCGGCCGGCAACGAAACAAGCACAACGGTCAGGGCGCCAAACAACGCGCGCCCGCAACGACGAAATCCCATCACGCCGCCTCCACATTCCATTTTTGGTTTTGTTCTTGGTTTTGTTCTTGTTGTCGCCACGCCGGATGGCGTCGAGGACGGCGACTATACGGTGGTATACCACGGCGCTGTCAACCGAGGCCCGATGGCGGCCAATTCACGACCTCGGCAACGGCCGCGCGGGCCCGTGTGGGACGCTCAGCCCTCGCGCGCGGCCGGCGCGCTCAGCTTGTAGATTTCCAGCGCCTCGGCATCCTCGCCGCGGGTCGCCTGCAGCAGGCGAAACAGCTGCGCGGCGAGGCTCGCCATCGGCACCGGGCTTGCGGTCGCGCGCGCCACGTCGAGCACGGTGTCGAGGTCCTTCAGCATGGTGGCCGCATGGCCCAGCGGCGGGACATGAATGCCCTCCACCATGCGCGGCACGAACATCTGCAGCGGAATGGAATCGGCGAAGCCGCCCTTCAGCGCCTCCGGCAGGCGCCGCGCGTCGATGCCGGCATTGACCGCCAGCCGCGTCGCCTCCGCCAGCACCGCCATGGTGCAGCCGACGATGACCTGGTTGCAGAGCTTGGTGGTCTGGCCGGCGCCGAGCGGTCCCATATGGGTGAAGCCGCGCGCCATCTTCAGCACATGCGGCGCGACCCGGGCGACGTCGGCGGCGTCGCCCCCGGCCATCACCGCCAGCGTGCCCTGCTCGGCGCCCCGGGTGCCGCCCGAGACCGGCGCATCGATCCAGCGCAGGCCGTTGGTCGCCTCGATGCGGCGCGCGATCTCGCGGGTCCGCTCCGGATGAATCGACGAGAAGTCGACCACGATCCTGCCCTCGCCCGGCACCTGCGCCAGTCCGCCCTCGCCGAACGCCACCGCCTCGACCGCGGCAGCGTCGGTCAGGCACATGAAGATGATGCTCGCCCGGCTGGCGACGTCCGCCGGGCTCAGCGCCGCCCGCGCGCCCGCGGCGACCGCGGCGGCGAGCTTTTCTGGCGACCGGTTCCACGCCGCGACGGTGTCGCCGGCGGCGATCAGGCGGCGCGTCATCGGCAGCCCCATCAGCCCGAGCCCGATATAGCCGAGAGTTTCCATGGCGGATCCTTGCCTCTTGATGGGAGAGCCTGGCCTCGCTGCCGCGCGACCGTTATTTCAGGACGCGGCCGTCCGGGCTCATGACTGTCACCTGCAGCGGAATGCCGGCCTGCACGCTCTGCGACACCGTGCAGAACTCCTCGAACGTCGCCAGCGTCCGCTCCAGATGGCCGAGCGCCTCCGGCGCGACGCCCAGCGTGATGGCGATATTCAACTTCGTCACCCGCACGCGATTCTTGTCGTTGCGCCCGATCTCGCAGGTGACCGTGGTGCTGAGCGGACCCGGGTCTTCCTTGTATTTGGCGTGGGCGAACACGAAACTCGCCGACATGCAGTTGGCGACCGCGGCGGCGAGCAGATGCTCCGGCGATGGCCCGGCGCCCTCGCCCAGCGGCGGCGGCAGGTCGGCCAGCGTCTTCGCCATCGCCTCCCCGAAGTCGACCAGGAACTTGTACTTGTCCTGGCGGGTGATGGTCACGGAAATGACTTCGCTCATAGTGCTTGTCCTCTTGTCGTTTCAATCCTCGCTTGGGTAACTCACGCCGTCACCCTGAGGTGCGAGCAGGCCGTGGTCCGCGAGATCAAGTACGGGGAGTCGTCCCCTGCTCGCCTCGAAGGGCGACGGCGTGGCACCGCGCGCCCGCGCATCCTTCGAGGCTCGCCGCTTGACGCGGCTCGCACCTCGGGATGACGCTTCGACACGTTCATGATGCCCCCTCAATCAAACCACGGCCACTCGGCCGGGCCGTCATGGGTGACCGCGCCGCCCGGCGCCTGGCCGACGAGTCTCGCGTATTTCGCCAGCGCGCCGGCACGATGGCGCGGCGGCGGCCTGGTCCACGCGGCGCGGCGGCGCGCCAGTTCGTCGTCGCCGAGCACGACGTCGAGGCGGCGCGCCGCGGCATCGATGCGGATGGTGTCTCCGGTGCGGAGCAGGCCGATCGGGCCGCCGACTACGGCCTCGGGCGCGACATAGCCGATGCACATCCCGCGCGTCGCGCCGGAGAAGCGGCCGTCGGTGATCAGCGCCACCTTCTCGCCCATGCCCTGGCCGTAGATCAGCGCGGTGACGCCGAGCATCTCGCGCATGCCGGGGCCGCCGACCGGTCCCTCGTTGCGGATCACCAGCACGTCGCCGGCCTGGTAGGCGCGCGCCTTCACCGCGGCGACGCAGGCTTCCTCGTCCTCGAACACCCGCGCGGCGCCCTCGAAGGCGAGGTTCTTCAGCCCGGCCACCTTGATCACCGCGCCGTCGGGGCAGAGGTTGCCCTTGAGGATGGCGACGCCGCCATCGGCCATCAGCGGCCGCGCCGGATCGACCACCACCGTGCCGTCGGGGACGTGGGCGTCGTCATACACCTCCCTGAGCGTGCGCCCGGTGATGGTGAGGCAGTCGCCGTCGATGTGGCCGCTTTCGATCAGCGCGCGGATGATCACGGCGGTGCCGCCGATGTCGTAGACGTCCTTGGCGGTGAACTTGCCGCCCGGCCGCAGGCTGGCGATCAGGGGCGTGCGGTCGAACACCGCGCCGACGTCGTCGATGCTGAAGCGGATGCCGGCCTCGTTGGCGAGCGCCGGCAGGTGCAGCGCGGCGTTGGTCGAGCCGCCGGTGGCAGCGACCAGTGCCGCGGCGTTCTCGAGCGCCTTGCGGGTGACGACGTCGCGCGGCAGCGGCCCGCCGCGCGTCAGCATCTCCATCACGCGGCGCCCGGCCAGCCGCGACAGCTCCGCGCGCACGGCATAGACGCCGGGCACCATCGAGATGTTGGGCATGGTGAGCCCCAGCGCCTCCGACACCATGGCCATGGTGTTGGCGGTGAACTGGCCGGCGCAGGCGCCGATGGTCGGCAGGCAGGCGCGCTCGATGCGCTGCAGCGTCGCCTCGTCCATCTCCCCGGTCAGCACGGTGCCGACCGCCTCGTAGGAATCCAGCACCGTGAGGTCGCGGCCCGCAAAGCGGCCCGGCAGCGCGCTGCCGCCATAGATGAAGATCGACGGCACGTTGCAGCGGATCATCGCCATCATCACGCCGGGCAGCGTCTTGTCGCAGCCGCCGTAGCCGATCAGCGCGTCGTAGGCCAGCCCCTGCACCACCGCCTCGATGGAATCGGCGATCAGCTCGCGCGACACCAGCGAGAACTTCATGCCCTCGTGATTCATGCTGATGCCGTCGGACACCGAGATGGTGGAAAATTCGCGCGGCGTGCCGCCGGCCGCCGCGACGCCCTCCTTCGCCGCCGCGACCTGGAACTCGTGGGTCATGTTGCAGGGCGTCTGCTCGCCCTTCATGCTGACGATGCCGACCATCGGCTTGGCGATCGCCGCGTCGTCGAGCCCCATGGCGCGCATGAAGGCGCGGTGCGGGGCCCGGTCGAGCCCGTCGGTGGTGACCCGTGAGCGCAGTTTCTTGTTGTTGTTCATCGACGTGTTCCGGTCGTGGGTGGGGCAGCGACCCTGCCCCAGTACCCTGTTTCCGAAGTTCGTGCACCATCCGCGGCGATCTCTCGGCACGAACTTCGGAAACAAAAGGGTACTAGAATCATAAATTTGCTAGTGCCCTTGCTTTTCGAAGTTCGCAACAGGAGGTGCCGCAACGTATCGCGAACTTCGAAAAGCGGGCACTAGCGCCGCCAATCCAGCAAGCCGCCCGGCGCTTCACAAAATTACTTCAACTCTAAAATTATCGCTTTTCATATAATTTGATGCTGCTAGGATCAGTCATCGCTCGCGCCCTGCCGGCGGACGCAGCGGCGCCAACTGAAGCGGCTCCAAAACACGGGTTGCGCCATGGTCGAGATCGCGTCGCACACAACCGCCGACGGCCGCTTCGCCTTCGAGGAGGCCGGGCCCGCGGACGGCACGCCGCTGGTCTTTCTGCACGGCATCGGCGGCGCGGCGCGGGCCTGGCGGCTGCAGCTGCGCGCCTTCGGCGACCGCTTTCGCGCGCTGGCCTGGGACATGCCCGGCTATGGCGGCTCGGCGCCGCTCGCCGACGCCAGCATCGGGACGCTCGCCGTCGCGCTGAAGGATTTCCTCGGCGCCATCGGCGCGCGCGCGCCGGTCCTGGTCGGCCATTCCATCGGCGGCATGATCGTGCAGCAGGCGCTGGCCGACGATCCGCGGATCGCGTCCGCCGTGGTGCTGGCGCAAACCAGCCCCGCCTTCGGCAAGGCCGACGGCGACTGGCAGCAGGCATTTCTCGCGGCCCGCGTCGGGCCGCTCGACCGCGGCGAGACCATGGCGTCGCTGGCACCGACGCTGGTGCGCGATCTGATCGGCGACGATCCCGATCCCGCCGGCATGACGCTGGCGCGCGACTGCATGGCGAGCGTGCCGGAGGCGACCTATCGCGCCATGATGCAGGCGCTGCTCGGCTTCGACCTGCGCGCGGCGCTCGGCCGGATCGCGGTGCCCACCCTGGTTTTGTCCGGCAGCAAAGACTTGAACGCCCCCGCGCCGATGATGGCGAAGATGGCGGGCTTCATTCCGAACGCCCGCTATGTCGAGCTTCCCGGCGTCGGCCATCTCGCCGGCCTCGAACGGCCCGATGCCTTCAATGCCGCAATTGAGGAATTTCTCGCAACCCTGCCGAAGAGGACGCCATGACCCAACCGGCCGCACTAGCCGCCTCCACCAGCGTCGCCAGCGACGCGCCGATGTTCGAACAGCACGCCTTCCGCCTCACCGACGAGCAGGCCGAGATCATGGCGCGGGCGCGCCGGCTCGGCGAGACGGTGTTCGCCGACCGCGCCGCGGCCTACGACCGCGACGCCACCTTCCCGACCGAGAACTACAAGGACCTGCACCGTTCCGGACTGCTCGGCATCTGCATCCCGAAATCGCTCGGCGGGCTCGGCGCCGGCTACCAGACCTATTCGCTCGCCGCCGCCGAGATCGGCCGCTACTGCGGCGCCACCGCGCTGACCTGGAACATGCATGTCTGCTCGACGCTGTGGTCCGGGCCGCTCGCCGACGACCTCGAGATGGACAGTGCAACCCGCGCCACCCACAACGCGCGGCGCGAGATCCATTACCGCCGCATCCTCAAGGACGGCGCGATCTACGCCCAGCCGTTCTCGGAAGGCGGCGCCGCCGCGGCCGGCAGCGTCGCGTTCGGCACCGAGGCGAAGCCGGTCAAGGGCGGCTGGATCGTCAACGGCAAGAAGATCTTCGCCTCGCTCGCCGGTCACGCCGATTACTACGGCGTGCTCTGCACCGAGACCGAGGAAGGCGAAAAGGCGAGCCGGCGCAACACGCTCTATCTCGCCATTCCCGCCGGCTCCGAAGGCGTCACGGTGGTCGGCGACTGGGACCCGCTCGGCATGCGCGGCACCGTCTCGCGCACGCTGTTGTTCAAGGACGTGTTCGTCGCCGAGGACGCGGCGCTGATGCCGCGCGGCGTCTACTACCAGGCGGCGCTGCGCTGGCCGCACATGTTCATGACGCTGTCGCCGACCTATATGGGCCAAGCCCAGGCGGCCTACGACTTCACCGTGAAATACCTGCGCGGCGAGGTTCCCGGCATGCCGCCGGTGAAGCGGCGGATGTATCCGACCAAGCAGATCGCGCTCGCCGAGATGCACATCAAGCTGCAGCAGATCAAGGCGACCTGGTTCCAGGCGGTCACCGAGGCGCGGTCCAACCCGAGCAAGGACCAGGTGCTGCGCGCCTATGCGGCGCAGTTCACCACCATGGAAGGCGCCAACGACCTGGCGCGGCTGGCGATCCGCACCTGCGGCGGCCAGTCGATGCTGAAATCGCTGCCGCTGGAGCGGATCTATCGCGACAGCCGCTGCGGCTCGCTGATGCTGCCCTGGACCGCGGAACTCTGCCTCGACCGCATCGGCCGCGAAGCGCTGTATAATCCCGGCGAGACCGATGAATAGCATTGATGCCGGATTGACATGCGCTCGCCCCGTACACCTCGTCATGGCCGGGCAGCGCGATCCGCCTCTGACGGATCGCTAGGACTAAGGTCTCCCGGCCATCCACGTCTTGCTTGCCGCGATTCCGTAAAGACGTGGATGCCCGTGACAAGCACGGGCATGACGCCGAATGATGTGAAGCGCCTCTTCTCGACAGGAATCCAGCAGGGCTAGTGTCATGGACCTCTCGACCGTCATCGAACGCAACGCGGCCTTCACGCCCGACCAGCCGGCGATCGTGTTCAACGGCGAGGTCACGAGCTACCGCGCGCTGCAGCAGCGCATCGAGGCCACCGCGCGCGCGCTGAAGGCCGAGCTCGGCGTCGGCCGCGGCGACCGCGTCGCCATCCTCAGCCTCAACCATCCCGACTATCTCGTCGTGCTGTATGCCTGCGCGCGGCTCGGCGCCATCCTGGTGCCGCTGAACTGGCGGCTCGCGGTGGCCGAGCAGCTCTTCATCCTGGTCGACGCCGCGGCCAAGGTGCTGGTGCTGCAGCAGGCCTTCGCCGCCGCGCTGCCGCAGCTCGCCACCGCGCTGCCTCAGGCGCGGCCGGTCGGGCTCGATTTCGCGCCGGAGCGCGGCCTCACCTTCGCGGCGCTGCTGGACTGCGCGGCCGGCGACGGCCGCAACCCGCATACCGACATGGCCTGCCCGCTGCTCAACGTCTACACCTCCGGCACCACCGGGCGGCCCAAGGGCGCGGTGCTGCGCCAGGAGGCGCTGTTCTGGAACGGCGTCATGAGCCAGCACATGCACGCGCTGACCTCGGACGATCACGTGCTGACGGTGCTGCCGTTCTTCCATGTCGGCGGGCTCAACATCCAGACCACCCCGGCGCTGCATCACGGCGCCACCGTGACCATCCACGAGCGCTTCGCGCCCGACCAGACGCTCGCCACCATCGCCACTGCGCGGCCCACCCTGACCGTGCTGGTGCCGGCGACCATGCTGGCGGTGCTGGAGCATCCCGCCTGGGAGCGCACCGACATCACCTCGCTCAAGGCGATTTCGACCGGATCGACCATCGTGCCGCCGGCGCTGATCGACCGCTTCGTCGCGCGCGGCGTGCCGGTGCTGCAGGTCTACGGCTCGACCGAGACCTGCCCGATCTCGATCTATACCCGCATCGGCGGCGATCTGACCCGGCGCGGCTCCACCGGGCTGCCGGGGCTGTGCTGCGAGGCCGCCGTGGTCGGCGACGACGGCGCCGAACTGCCGCCCGGCGCCGACGGCGAGATCCTGGTGCGCGGGCCGAACGTGTTCTTCGAATACTGGGGCAACGCCGCCGCCACGCGCGAGGCGCTGCACGACGGCTGGTATCGCACCGGCGACATCGGCAGCCGCGACGCCGACGGCTATTTCTGGGTCCACGACCGCAAGAAGAACATGATCATTTCCGGCGGCGAGAACATCTATCCGGCGGAGATCGAGCGCGTGCTGCTCGGCCATGCCGACGTCGCCGATGTCGGGGTGATCGGCGCCGCGGATCCGAAATGGGACGAGGTTCCCGTCGCCTTCGTGGTCCGCCGCGCGGGCTGCGCCACCCCTGAGGAGGCGCTGCGGGCCGACCTCGCCGCCCATGTGCTGAAGCACCTGGCGCGCTTCAAGCTGCCGCGCGAGTTCGTGTTCGTCGACGACCTGCCCCGCACCGCGCTCGGCAAGGTGCAGCACTTCCGGCTGAAGGAGATGTCGCGGGGGTGAAGCGGTCGACCCAAGTCTACAGAAGACCAGCTAGGGCTAGGCGGTGCTGAATTCACGCCGTCATTGCCGGGCTTGACACCGCAAGTCGTGGTTTATCCGACTTGCGGTACTAAGAACTGAACGCAACGCGGCG
>JBKQQE010000030.1:0-24538 GCA_052326245.1 Xanthobacteraceae bacterium
CTAGCAGGCTGTTGAAGAACCCAGCCGGGTTCGCAAATTGGGCCTGTCGCCGTTCCAGTTGTCGATCTGGACGATGCGCCAAAGGCTTTCGCGATCTTGGGCACTTCGGCCATCAGCCGGCCACCGCCATGAGCTTGGGCAAGCGCACCAGATTGTAGGCGGCGGCAGCGAAGGTAAAGGCCCATCCGACGCGATCGCGGCCACGGAAGCTGGTCTTCTCTTGTCCGGCGATCGTCTTGATCCAGCCGAACGCCTCCTCGATGCGCTTGCGGATGCGCTGGCTGACGGCATAGCCGCCGTGCCGGGTCGTTCGCCCGTCGATCGCAGAGCTACGGCCGCTGGTGTTCTGTGCGATATGCGGCGTCACGTTCATCGAGCGCAACTCGTTGACGAAGTCTTCTGCATCGTAGGCTTTGTCGGCGCCAAGCGTGATCGCTGTCGGCCGATCGGCACGAGGCTCGATCATGTGCAGCGCGGCTATCCGTTCGGCATGCCCGTCCGCCAGCGTCAGGCAGGCGTCGACCAGCAGGCCATGGCGGTTCTCCATCAGCCCATGCCCGATGAAGCACAGCTTCGTCTCCTTACCTCTACCCTTGCGGTAGAGCCTGGCATCGGGATCGGTGGTCGAGGCATGGGTGTCGTTCGAGCGCTTCTGGCCATGGAAGTCCGCTTCGGCATTGCGCCCGCCGCCGGGCGCCGGCGGCTCGCCCGAGCCGTCCTTGGGCTTGACGCTCTTCATCGAGGCCCAGGCCTCAATCAGCGTGCCATCGACCGAGAAGTGATCGCTCGACAGAAGCCTCTTCACCTTGGGCTGCGCCAGCACCGCCGCCAGGAACTTGGCCGCGATGTCGCCTTCCAGCAGCCGGTCGCGGTTCTTCGAGAACACCGAATGGTCCCAGGCCGCATCATCAACGCCGATGCCGACAAACCAGCGGAACAACAGGTCGTATTCCAGCCGCTCCATCAGAAGCCGCTCCGAGCGGATCGAATAAAACGCCTGCAACAGCATCGCCCGCAGCAGCTTCTCCGGCGGGATCGACGGCCGCCCAATCGGCGAATAGAGCGCGGCAAACTCCCGCTCCAGCGCGTACAGCGCCTCGTTAACGATCATCCGGATCGCCCGTAGCGGATGATCCCGCCGCACCCGCGCCTCAAGGTCGACATAACTGAACAACTCGCCCGTTCGATCGTCGCCGCCACGCATCCGCCCGCCTCCGAATCTCGTCGGAGCCAATGAATCACGGTCACCAGTCGGTCGCGAGCACCTTTTTCAACAGCCTGCTAGTGGTCCTTCGATTCCAACATTTGCATCACTTTGCGGCGGGCTCTTTTGCGAATGTTAGAACCATAGGGACAGTAGCAACTATAGGATTCTAGTGTGGTTTTGGATTTTACATTAGCTTGGAGAGTTGGCGGCAATACTTAAGCGAATGTCAAATCCACCACACTAGCGAAACTTCTCAACACAGCTGCGGCGACCTCGCCTCAAGAACTTCAGATCGGCGGCCCTGGTGCCCTGGTTCCGAAGTTCGTGTAAGAAGGCCGCGATGTTTAACGAACTTCGGAAGAGAAGCACGAGCTCGCTCGCCACCCGTCTGTTCCTGTCGGCGACCGCATGGGTCGTGGTGATCCTCGTCATTACCGGCTTCGCCTTGTCGTCGGTCTACCGGCAGGCCGTCGAGCGGTCGTTTGACCGTCGCCTGAATCTCTATCTGCGCACGCTGGTGGCCGAGACCACGACGCCGGACGAAAGCGGTGGCGAGCATCAGTTTCAGTCGCTCGGCGAACCGCTGTTCGAGATCCCGCTGTCCGGGTGGTACTGGCAGATCGACCGGCTGGATTCCGACAAGCCCGACGTGAGGTCGTCGCGGTCGCTGTGGGACAAGCAGCTTGCGAAGCTCGATGATTCCAGCGGGCCGCTGACCGCCGCCGGCGTCCGGATCGGATATGTCGCCGGCCCGGAGGAGCAGCGCCTGCGCCTGATCGAGCGGCAGGTGGATTTTGGCAGCGACGGCAAGTTCCTGATCACGGTCGCTGGCGACGCCACCGAAATTTCCGACGAGACCCGGACGTTCGACTACTACCTGGGCGGCACGTTCCTGGCGCTGACGCTGGTGCTGGTCTTCACCACCATCTTCCAGGTGCGGTTCGGGCTGGCGCCGCTGAAGCGCATCTCGGAGTCGCTGGCGGCAATCCGCTCTGGCCGGGCGGAGCGGCTGGAAGGCGAATTCCCCGTGGAAATTGCGCCTCTGGCGCGCGAGACCAACGCCCTGATCGACGCCAATCGCGAAATCGTCGAGCGCGCGCGGACCCATGTCGGCAATCTTGCCCATGCGATCAAGACGCCGCTGTCGGTGATCGTCAACGAGGCCAACGTTCATGGCGCAGATCCATTCGCCGCCAAGGTCCTGGAGCAGGCGGACGTCATGCGCGATCAGGTCGCCCACCATCTCGAGCGGGCGCGGATTGCGGCCCGGGTGACCGTGATCGGAACAGTCACCGATGTCACGCCGGTGCTGGAAGGCCTGCGACGGACCATGGAGAAGATTCACCGCGACCGGGGCATCGCGATCGAGAGCAAGTGCCCCGCTCAGGCCAGGTTCCGGGGCGAACGCCAGGATCTGGAGGAAATGATCGGCAATCTCGTCGACAACGCCTGCAAATGGGCGCGTACCCGGGTGTTCATTGAGGTAATGACGCGACCCGCCGGCGGCAGCAAACCCCCGACGCTGCGTATTGTTGTCGATGACGACGGGCCGGGCCTGTCGCCGGCCGAGCGCGCCCAGGTCGCGCGTCGCGGCCAACGGCTCGACGAGTCCAAGCCCGGGTCGGGCCTCGGATTGGCGATCGTGGTGGATCTGGCCGCGCTGTATCAGGGAAGTCTTTCCCTCGGGGGCTCACCGATCGGGGGGCTGCGGGCCGAACTGGTGCTTCCGGCAGCCTGATCGCGGCCGGCGGCGTCCACACCCGGGCACCTTCAGCGGCCTTTTCGCCGGAGGCGGGCGGGCGAACTGGCCGGTTTTGCCGCGGAACGCGGTCGGGCGCGCGCCGTTCCCCTCAAGGATACAGGCGACATCATCGCCCCGGCCGGCCGTCATCCGGCCTGGTTTGTGACAGGCTGACGGCAACCCATCTTTGGCTCCAGAATATGACCGGTCTGGATCGTCAAATTATTGTTTTTAAACGCGTTCTTAACAAGCATTTGGCGATATTGGGCGGGGGCGCGCCGACTGCCGTCCCGACCAAGCAATACTGGACCAACGGACGATGGAACTGCCGGCACAGTCGATCGAGCGGCTGAAGAACTATCTTGCTCAGCTCCCGCCCAAGTCCCAGGCGCTGCTGATGCGGGAGTTCGAAAAGGCCGTCGAGCGCGGCGACGACGATGCTCGCGTGGCGTCGATCGTTCTCGAGCAGCTCCGCCTGATCGTGCGCGCCGCGGACAACAACGATCGGCAGCGAAGCGTGGAGCCGTCGCGGGTATTCTTCCGCGCCATTGAGCCTTTCCTGGTCGAAGACAGTGACACGCTGAGCCCTGGCCAGATCCGGCGAGGCTCGCTCGGCCAGATCTGGAACTGGCTCGCGCGCGAAGCGCTTCCCGATGCGGTCGCCGAATTCGAGGAAGCGTCCAGCGTTGCCGGGCCGGCGATCGAGGCCGCCCTTCGCAAGGTTCAACTTGCGGCGGCGAACGCCATCGAGCAGGTCACCTCGCCCGCATCGCGCGACGGCGACCAGCGCGCGCTCAGCCGGATCGGCGGGACGCGGGTGATCGAGGACTTGAGGTCCGTCGGGATCGTGCTGAGAAACCGGGAAGCGCTCGATACCTTCGCGGCCCGCATCGCCGGCCACGTTCGCAATCTCGCCGACTCTCAGTTGGTCTCGGTGCAGACCGCGCTGAACATCCCCGCCCTGCAGACGCCGCAATGTCTGCCGTTCGCCCTGGCTTTCCTCAGGCAGAAGATGGCGGCGCCCTGGCAGGTCATCAGGCTGGCGATCGCGATCGCCGGGTCGGACGACGAAATGCGGGTTGCCGCGACGCCCTACGGCGTGGCGGTGACGCTCGTCATCAACGAGCTGTCGGATCATATCGCGGAGCTTCGCCAGGACATCGCGCGGGGCCGCCTCGACAGCCTTTCGCACCGCCTCAAGATCGTCCACGACAGCCTCCGCGGCTTGCGCGCCGAGCTCGACATTCGCAATGACTCGGCTTGGGGCAAGAAGCTTTCGGCCATCAGGGCGGAAACCTCGAATATTCTCAAGTCGGAGATCGAGGTCGTTCCCGGCCGCGTCAGGCGGTTGCTGCGGCAGCGGTCGGACAAGGACATTCTCGCTGGCTTTCAGATCGATCCGGACGAGGTCAACGAGACCGCGGCCCTGATCGACTTTGTCGCGGTCTGCCGCACCTTTGCCAGCGAACTGGCCATCAACGAGGTCACGCTGCGGACGTTCTCCGATCTTCAGCACTATACCGAGACGGCAACGGAGGCGTTGCTGGAATCGCTCCGCGCCAGCGACCCGAGGACGCGCCCGCTGCGGCAGCAGCAGGTCGAGGCGGCGGTGCGGTTCTGCGACGCCCTGTTCGGCAGCGATTATGCTTCCCTGATGCGAAAGGCCGCCGAGGTGGCGCTGGCGGTCGAGCGCAAGAGCTCGCGCAAAGGCTGAGCCGGCCAGCGCCGGCCCCTTTCGGTCGCAATTGCCAATTGCGTGGCTGTTCCACGTTGGTGTAAGCGGGCGCCAGAGCTCCGGCCGCCGCTGGCCCTGGAACCCCGAATAATGTCGCTCTGGTTTGTTTTCGCACTGATGACGGCGGCGGCTGTGTTCGCCGTGCTCTGGCCGTTGGGACGGCGCACCGCGTCGAAACGGGGAGGCGCGGAATCGGCCGTCTACAAGGACCAGCTCGCCGAAGTCGACCGCGACCTTGAGACGGGGATCATCCAGGCGCCCGAAGCCGCCGCGGCGAGGGCAGAAATCGGACGCCGGCTGATCGCTGCGGCGGACGCGGAAACCCATGCCCCTACCGGGTCCAGCCGCGGGGCGCGCCGCGCGGTCTCGGTCGTGGCGTTGCTCGGGCTGCCGCTGCTGGCGATTTCGATCTATTGGAGCCTCGGCTCGCCGCAACTGCCCGACCTGCCGCTCGCATCGCGCGCGCGTCAGCCGGTGGCGTCGGCCTCGCTTGATACCCTGGTGGCCCAGGTCGAAGCGCATCTTGAAAAGAATCCCTCCGATGTTCGGGGCTGGCAGGTGCTGGCGCCGGTCCTGATGAAGCTCGGGCGCTACGACGACGCGGCGCGGGCGGTTCGCAATACCATCACCTATGGCGGCGAGACCGCCGAGCGCCGGGCGGATCTCGGGGAAGCCATCGCCGCCGCCGCCAACGGCGTCGTCACCGAGCAGGCAAAGGGCGAGTTCGAGCGCGCGGTTGCGCTCAGCGCCGGCGAGGTCAAGGCGCGGTACTTCCTGGGTCTCGCGGCGGAACAGGACGGGCGACTGGCGGACGCCGCCGCCGCGTGGCGCGCCATGCTCGCCGGCGCTCCCTCCGACGCGCCGTGGCGGCCTCTCGTCGAGGCGGCGCTGGCACGGGTGGGGGGCCCCCCCATCGCCGCGGTTCCCGACGGGCAGGCCGCGGCGGCCGACCAGATGCCGCAGGGCGATCAGGCCGCCATGATCCAGCGCATGGTCGAGCGGCTCGCCGAGAGGTTAAAAGCAAACGGCCGCGACGTTTCAGGTTGGTTGCGGCTGGTGCGCGCTTATATGGTGCTTGGCGACGCCGACAAGTCTCACGCCGCGGTGACCAACGCGCGCCGGGCGGTTGGGGATGACAAGGACCTCCTGAAGCAGTTGAACGACGGTTTGAAGGAGTTGGGAATTGTTGAATAGTGCCCGCTTTTCGAAGTTAGCGATCCATTGCGGCAACCTCCTAGCGGCAGTGGATTGCTGACATGACGCGGAAGCAGCGACGGCTGACAATGATCGGCGGAGCGATTGCGGTGCTTGCCATCGCGGCCGTGCTTGTCCTCAACGCCCTGCGGGATTCCATCGTGTTCTTCTCGACGCCCTCGATGGCCGTCGAGAAGCATATCGCGCCGGGACGCAGATTTCGGCTCGGCGGCATGGTGCGCCCCGGTTCCGTGGTCCGCGGCGACCAGCTTGTTGTCAGGTTTGACGTCACCGACGGCAATGCGACGCTTCCGGTCGCCTATCAGGGAATCCTGCCCGACCTGTTTCGCGAAGGGCAGGGCGTCGTGACCGAGGGCGCGATCGACCCGTCCGGCGTCTTCAAGGCGGACACCGTGCTCGCCAAGCACGATGAGACCTACATGCCGAAGGACGTCGCCGATGCGCTCAAGAAGGAAGGGCACTGGAAGGATGACTACGGCGCCAAGGCGGCGAGCGCACAGGGCGTCGGGAAATGATTGCTGAGGCGGGCCACTATGCGCTGGTTCTGGCCCTCGGCCTGGCGCTGATCCAGGCCACGGTGCCGTTCATCGGCGCGCGCCTGAACGATCCCTCGCTGATGAACGTGGCCCGCTCGACGGCGCTCGCGCAAATGATGTTTGCGGTGATTTCGTTCGCGTCCCTGGTGACGCTGCACGTGACCTCGGACTTCTCGGTCGTCAATGTCTACGAGAATTCGCATTCGTTGAAGCCGCTGATCTACAAGATCACCGGCGTGTGGGGAAACCACGAAGGCTCGATGCTGCTCTGGGTTCTCATCCTGGCGCTGTTCGGCGGCCTCGTGGCGGCGTTCGGCGGCAATCTTCCGACGGCCTTGCGCGCCCGCGTGCTGGCGGTGCAGGCCTGGGTCGCGGCGTCGTTTTACCTCTTCATCCTGATCACATCGAACCCGTTCACACGGATCGCGAATGCCCCGATCGAAGGCCGCGATCTCAACCCGGTACTGCAGGATATCGGGCTCGCGGTGCACCCGCCGATGCTCTATCTCGGCTATGTCGGATTCTCGATTTCGTTTTCCTTCGCCATCGCGGCGCTGATGGAAGGCCGCATCGATGCCGCCTGGGCGCGCTGGGTGCGCCCCTGGACGTTGATGGCCTGGATCTTCCTGACGCTCGGCATCGCGATGGGATCGTACTGGGCCTATTACGAACTGGGGTGGGGTGGCTGGTGGTTCTGGGACCCGGTCGAGAACGCCTCGCTGATGCCCTGGCTCGCGGGTACCGCGCTGCTGCATTCGGCGCTGGTCATGGAAAAGCGCGAGGCGCTCAAGGTGTGGACGCTGTTGCTGGCGATCCTGACGTTTTCGCTGTCGCTGCTCGGCACCTTTCTGGTTCGCTCGGGTGTATTGACCTCCGTCCACGCCTTTGCCACCGACCCGCGCCGCGGCGTCTTCATTCTGATGATCCTGTGTTTCTTCATCGGCGGCAGCCTGACGCTGTTCGCCTGGCGGGCGTCCGCGCTGAAGCAGGGAGGCTTGTTCGCGCCGATCTCGCGTGAAGGTGCGCTGGTGCTGAACAATCTGCTGCTGACCACCGCGTGCGCCACCGTGCTGGTCGGAACGCTTTATCCGCTGATCCTGGAAGTCCTGACCGGCGACAAGATCTCGGTCGGTGCGCCGTTCTTCAACATCACGTTCGCGCCGCTGTTCCTTCCGCTGCTGTTCGCCGTGCCGTTCGGCCCGCTGTTGGCCTGGAAGCGCGGCGACCTGCTCGGCGCCGCCCAACGCCTGATTGCGGCGGGCGCCGTGGGCCTGGTCACCGCGGCGATGGTGCTGGCCTGGACGCGCGGCGGCGCGGTGTTGGCGCCGCTAGCGATCGGTCTCGGCGTATTCGTGATTTGCGGCTCGTTGACCGATCTCGCCGAGCGTACCGCCCTGTTCCGGGTTCCGATTGCGACGGTGATGCGGCGCGCACGCGGGATGCCGCGCTCGGCATGGGGCACGATCTTCGCCCATGCCGGCCTCGGGATCACGCTGATCGGCATCGTCTGCGAAACCACCTGGAGCAGCGAATTTATCGGGACCATGAAACCCGGCGATGTGGCCTCGATCAGCGGCTATAGCGCGACGCTCAACGACATCGGCCAGCGGGCGGGTCCGAATTTTCGCGAGATGGTCGGACGCTTCACCGTCACGCATGGGACCGATCTGGTCGGCATCATGACGCCGTCGAAGCGGAACTTCACCACCCGCGGCTCGTCGACCACGGAGGCGGCTCTGCTCGCCCGCGGCGCCAGCCAGCTCTACATCTCGCTGGGCGAGCCGAATGGCGACGGCTCGATCGTGGTCCGCATCTATCACAAGCCCCTGGTTCTGTTGATCTGGTATGGCGCGGTGGTCATGGCGTTCGGCGGATTGTTGTCGTTGTCCGACCGTCGCTTGCGGGTGGGCGCGCCGAAACCGGCGCGCGCGCCGCGCGCGCTGCAGCCGGCGGAGTGAAACGTGCGAATTTCGGGCGCCCGGATGCTTCGCCTCATGGTCGTGGTCTGCCTGGTGGCCTTTGCCGGCGTCGCCAGGGCGGTGCAGCCCGACGAGGTGATGGCCGATCCGGCCCAGGAGGCGCGGGCGCGCGAGCTGTCGCGCGAGCTGCGCTGCATGGTCTGCCAGAACCAGTCGATCGACGATTCGGAGGCATCGCTCGCGCGTGACCTGCGCCTGCTGGTGCGCGAACGCATCGCGGCTGGCGACAGCAATGCCCAGGTGATCGATTTTCTGGTCGCGCGGTACGGCGCGTTCGTGCTGCTGAAGCCGCCGGTCAAGCCGGATACGCTGCTGCTCTGGCTGCTGCCGCCGCTCGCCCTGGTCGGCGGCGGACTTGCGTTGTGGTTGCAGGTTCGAAGGCGGGCCGCTGCTGCGGGGGCCGGCGCGGATCGCGCCGTTGCGCTCTCCGCCGAGGAGGAACGCCGGCTGGCGCGCCTGGTGTCCGAAGACGCGGATCCGGAGCTTCCGGTGTAACGGCCGTTTGACCGTCTTGTTTTTGTTACAAAAGATTAATCCAGCCGACAGTGTGCCGTAAGGGCGCGCGTCCCATGTTCGGGGCGAGCGGAATTCACCGTACCTGCCACCGCAGCGGCCCTGGAGATTATTTCTATGATCGAGCGACCCACCGACCTTTCAGCCCTTCCATCCTTCAAGGCCGCCCCGCAGCCGTTTCTTGCAGCGCGCAAACTCGCGCTGATGGCGTCCGTCGTGGCTGGCCTTGGCGTTGCCGCCTACGGGCTTGGGCCGTCGTTTTCGACGGGCGATTTCCTGACCAGCACGGCACACGCCCAGGTCAACAACAACTTGCGCAACGTGCCGCAGCCGGTCGGCTTCGCCGATATCGTGGAACGCGTGAAGCCGTCGGTGATCTCCGTCAGCGTCAAGATCACCGAGAAGGTGAGTTCGCTGGACAACGACGATTCGCCGTTCCCGCCCGGCTCGCCGATGGAGCGGTTCTTCCGGCGCTTCGGCGGTCCCGACGGTCTCCCCGGATTCCCGGGAGCGCGCGGTCCGCATGGCGGCCGCGGCATCGTCACCGGTCAGGGATCGGGATTCTTCATCTCCGCCGACGGCTATGCGGTGACCAACAATCACGTGGTCGAAAACGCGGACAAGGTCGAAGTCAAGACCGATGACGGCAAGATCTACAGCGCCAAGGTGATTGGCAAGGATGCCCGCACCGACCTGGCCTTGATCAAGGTCGAGGGGCGCGATGACTTCCCGTACGCGAAACTGTCCGACGTGCAGCCGCGCATCGGCGACTGGGTGCTCGCAGTCGGCAATCCGTTCGGCCTTGGCGGCACCGTGACCGCCGGCATCGTGTCGGCGCGCGGACGCGACATCGGCAACGGCCCCTATGACGACTTCATCCAGATCGACGCCCCCGTGAACAAGGGCAATTCAGGCGGTCCGGCCTTCAACACCGAAGGCGAGGTGGTCGGCGTCAATACCGCGATCTACTCGCCGTCGGGTGGCAGCGTCGGCATTGCGTTCTCGATCCCGGCGGCGACGGTCAAGTCGGTGGTCAAGCAGTTGCAGGACAAGGGCACGGTCAGCCGCGGCTGGATCGGCGTGCAGATTCAGCCGGTAACGCCGGAGATCGCCGACAGCCTAGGCCTGAAGAAGGCGGAGGGCGCGCTGGTCGCCGAGCCGCAGGCCAACAGTCCCGCGGCGAAGGCCGGAATCGAATCGGGTGACGTCATTACCTCGGTGAACGACAAGCCGGTCCACGACGCCCGCGAGCTCGCCCGGACCATCGGAGGCCTCGCGCCCGGCAACACGGTCAAGCTCAGCGTGATGCACAAGGGGCAGGACAAGGCCGTCAGCCTGACCTTGGGCGAGCTTCCGAACACCAAGGAGGCCAAGGCCAATATGGACTCCGACGAGGATCACGGCGGCGCGACGCACGGCACCGAATTGCCGAAGCTCGGCCTTACCGTGGCGCCGGCGGGTTCCGTGGCCGGTGCCGGCAAGGACGGCGTTGTCGTGACCAACGTCGATCCCAGCGGTGTCGCGGCCGATCGTGGCTTCAAGGAAGGCGACGTCATCCTCGAGGTGGCGGGCAGGTCGGTGGCGAGCCCCGCAGACATCCGCGAGGCGCTTGGCGAGGCCCGCAAGGACAACAAGAACAGCGTCCTGATCAGGGTGAAGTCGGGTGACGGGTCGCACTTCGTGACGCTGCCGCTGGCACGCGGCTGAGACGAGAGTTGAGCGAGATGGAAGGAACTGTCGGCAACATCGCCCCTGCCGATCGCTCCTTCCCGGGGGCGGGCTAGAACCCGCCCTCTCGGAGGCACCTTCCGAAGTCAGCCCCCTCGGAAGGAATAGTGCGGGCGGCGAGGTCTCCCCAACTTCGTCGCCCGCAGCCAGCCTTTCAGCCACCCTTGGAGAAGGATACCGACCGTGGTCTTGCATGCCGGCAATCCCCGCGCCATGGTGAAAGGCGAAGCACCCTTGACCCCATCCAGCAAACAGATGCGCCTGTTGATAATCGAAGATGATCGCGAGTCCGCCGAGTATCTCGTGAAGGCGTTTCGCGAGGCTGGACACGTGGCGGACCACGCCAGCGATGGCGAGGAAGGACTGCAACTGGCGGAAACCGGCGACTACGATGTGCTGATCGTCGACCGCATGCTCCCCAAGCGCGACGGCCTGTCGGTGATCGGCACGCTGCGCGGCGCCGGCAACCGGACGCCGGCGCTGATTCTCTCGGCGCTTGGCCAGGTCGACGACCGTGTGAAAGGATTGCGCGCGGGCGGCGACGATTATTTGCCGAAACCCTATTCGTTCTCGGAATTGCTGGCGCGGGTCGAGGTGCTGTCGCGCCGCAACAGCGGACCCGCCGAAGAGACCAGCTACCGCGTCGGCGATCTGGAACTGGACCGTCTCTCGCACCGCGTCGTCCGCGGGCAGGACGAATTGACGTTGCAGCCCCGCGAATTCCGCCTGCTCGAGTATCTGATGAAGCACGCGGGCCAGGTCGTGACCCGCACGATGCTGCTCGAGAACGTCTGGGACTATCATTTCGATCCCCAGACCAACGTCATCGATGTCCATATCTCGAGGCTGCGCTCGAAGATCGACAAGGGCTTCGAGAAACCCCTGCTGCACACGATTCGCGGCGCCGGATACATGATCCGTGACGGCATTCGGTAAGCTGATCCGCACCACGGCGTTTCGCCTGACGCTGGTCTACCTGTTTCTGTTCGCCCTGTTCGCGGCATTCCTGCTCGGCTATTTCGCCTGGAACACGCGGCGGATGGTGACGGAGCAGATCACCGGCATGCTGAACGCCGAAGTCGTCGAAATGAACGACGAACTGGCGCGGCGCGGCCTGCGCGGTCTCGTCTATGCGATCGAAAACCGCGCGCTGCGTCCGGGCGCCAATCTCTATCTGCTTACAACCGACACGGGGCGGGCGCTTGCGGGCAATATCGGCTCGCTGGCACCCGGCGTGATGAGTCAGGTCGGCCTTTCGGAGACGATGTATCGCCGGCTCGACGAGCAGGACAATTTCGAGCACCGCGCCCTGGTGCGGGTCACGGAGATGGCGGGGGGCTTCCGGCTGTTGATCGGGCGCGACCTCGACGAACGGCGGCGGATCATCGGCATCGTGGCGTCGGCCGCGCAATGGTCGGTGCTTATCGTCGTGGTCCTCGGGCTCGCCGGCGGTATCTTCGTCGCGCGCCGCGTGCTGCACCGGATCGACGCCATGACCGGCACCGCTCAGCGAATCATGGCGGGCGATCTCAGCGAGCGGCTTCCCGTCGGCCGCAGCGGCGACGAAATCGATCGTCTCGCGGAAAATCTCAATGTCATGCTCGAGCGCATCGAGGCGCTGATGGTCGGCCTCAAGGAGGTTTCCGACAATATTGCGCATGACTTGAAGACGCCGCTGACGCGCCTGCGCAATCATGCCGAGGACGCGCTGGCTAAATCGAGAACCGACACCGATTATCGCGCGGCGCTGGAGCAGACCATCGAGGAATCCGACGCCCTGATTCGAACCTTCAATGCGCTGCTGATGATCGCGCGCGCGGAGTCCGGCCAGGCCCGTGACGACATGGTGGATTTTGACGCGGCCGAGGTCGCCCGCGGGATCCACGACCTGTACGAGCCGCTGGCCGAGGACAAGGGCTTGAGCCTGGCACTGGACGTGCTGCCGGCGACGGTGCGCGGCAACCGCGAGCTGGTCAGCCAGGCGCTTGCGAACCTGGTCGAGAACGCCCTGAAGTACGGCGTCCCCGCCGACAGCTCCGGGCCCGCCGATGCGGCGGCCGCGTCGCGGCCGCCCGATCTGTTGATCGAAGCGCGGCGCGCCGGCGACATGGTGGAACTGAGCGTGACCGATCACGGCCCGGGAATACCCGGGCCGGACCGGCAGCGTGCCGTGGAGCGGTTCGTGCGGCTCGAAGCCAGCCGCACCCAGCCGGGGTCGGGGCTGGGCTTGAGCCTTGCGTCGGCGGTGGCGACGCTGCACGGTGGATCGCTGCATCTGGCCGATGCCGGACCCGGCCTGAAGGCGACGCTTGCGCTTCCAGCCCGCCAGCTGCCTCCAGACCCTTCGTCGGGCGCTGCATCGGCAGCAGAGTCCGCCGCTGCCGCAACCGACGCCAGCAAAAATCCGCAGCGACGGCTGGATTCGGTCAGCAGCAATGCGGTATTGGCTGGTTAGCCCGAGCGCGGGCGGCGCGGTCTGACCGACGCCCCACCTCCCGGATCGTGCTGGACGACGAAGGCCATGACAATCACTGCGACGGACGAGGTGGAAACGCCCGGCTTGGCGGCACGCCTGGTCAGCGCACCGTGCCTTTACGCGCCCGACGAGGCCCGCGGCCGCGTCGATGATTGGCTAAGCGACATCGCAACCGACCAGGCCGCGGCACTCGGCGCGCTGTTCGCGAGATTTCCCGCCGCGAGAACAATTTTCGAGGGCATCGCCGAGGCCTCGCCCTATCTGTTCGACCTGGTCAGGGCAGATCCGGCCCGGGCGGCGCGTCTGCTGCGATGCGCCCCCGAAACCCAGTTCGCGGCCCTGGTCGAGAAGACCGTGGCCGCCGTTCTTGAAGCCGACAGCGAGGCCGAAGCCGCGCGGTTGTTGCGGCGAATGAAATCGGAGGCTGCGCTGCTGATCGCCCTGTGCGACATCGGCGGCGTGTGGCCGGTGATGCGCGTGACCAAGGCGCTGACGACGATCGCCGACGCCGCCGTTCAGGTGGCACTGCGCTACCTGTTGATGCAGGAGGCGGCGCGCGGCCGGCTGCTGATTTCCGACGTCGAGCGTCTCTCCGAGGAAAGCGGCTTGGTCATTCTCGCCATGGGAAAGATGGGGGCCGGCGAACTCAACTATTCGAGCGACATCGATCTGATCGTCTTTTTCGACCCCGACACCCACGCCGTCGTGCGCGAGATCGAGGCGCAGCCGTTCTTCGTCCGGCTGACACAGGCGCTGGCGCGGTTGCTGCAGCAGAGGACCGCCGACGGATACGTGTTTCGCGTCGACCTGCGGCTGCGCCCGGATCCGGCGTCGACCCCGGTGGCGATTTCGATCGCGGCCGCCCTCGGTTACTACGAGCGCGAGGGGCGAACCTGGGAGCGGGCTGCCATGATCAAGGCCCGGCCGTGCGCCGGCGACCAGCGTGTCGCGGCGGAGTTCGTCGCCGCGATCTCGCCCTTCATCTGGCGCAAGCATCTTGATTTCGCCGCCCTGACCGACGTCCACGACATGAAGCGCCGGATGCAGGCCTTCAAAGGCCATGGCGAAATTGCCGTCGAGGGTCACAACGTCAAGATCGGGCGAGGCGGCATTCGCGAAATCGAGTTTTTTGCGCAAACCCAGCAGCTCATCGCAGGCGGCCGCCATCCGCAACTGCGTGTCAAGCCGACGCTGGAAGCGCTCGCGGTGCTCGAGGCAACCAGCTGGATTACGACCGAGGCGAAGACCGAGCTGACCGCGGCCTATGAGTTCCTGCGTCGCGTCGAACATCGTCTGCAGATGCTCGCCGACGAACAGACCCACACGCTGCCCGAGACCGGCGAGGGCGTCGAGCGGTTTTCGCGGTTCTTCGGCTATGACCGCGGCGAACACTTCTCCAGAGACATGCTGTTTCACCTCGAACGGGTGCAAGCGCACTACAGCAGGCTGTTCGAAAGCGGTCCGTCGCCGACCCACCAGCCAGCCGTCGACTATCGCGCAGGCGCGGACGACGGCCGGCTGCTCGAACATCTAGCCGCGCTCGGCTTCAAGAAGCCGAAGATGGTGGCGACCAGCCTGGAAGCCTGGCTGCGCGGCGACTACCGGGCGCTCAGGGTCGAATCGACGCGCCAGGCGTTCGAGGCATTCATCCCGGCCCTGGTCGAAGGACTGGCGCAAGCGGAAGATCCCGATGCGGCGATCGTCGCCTTCGACAGATTTCTCGCCGCACTTCAGCGCGGCGGACGCCTGATCGGGCTGCTCGGCCAGAACCCCGATCTGGTCGGCCTGCTGGCGTTGATCCTCGGCGCCGCTCCCAGGCTGGGCGACATGCTGGCGCGCCAGCCGCAGATCATCGACGGTCTGGTCGACCCGCGGTTCTTCGGCCCGATTCCCAGCCGGCGCGAACTCTCCGGCCGGCTCGCCGCCCAACTCGCGGACGCGGGGTCGTACGAGGAGTTTCTCGATCGACTGCGTTTGTTCGGCCAGGAAAGCCTGTTTCTGATCGGGGCGCGGATCCTCTCCGGAACCGTGTCGGCGCAACAGGCCGGCACCGCCTTCGCCGATGCCGCCGAAGGCATCGTGCGCACCGTGCATGGACTTGTCGCCCAGCAATTCGCCGGTCAGTACGGAACCATCAAGGACCAGCAGACCGCCATTCTGGCGATGGGAAAGCTTGGAAGCCGTGAAATGACGGCGGCATCCGATCTCGACCTGATTCTCATCTACGACTTCGATCCGGACCATCCGGATTCCGACGGCCGAAGATCGCTGCACGGAGGACAGTATTTCGCGCGGCTGACCCAGCGGCTGGTCAGCGCATTCACGATCCGCACGAATTTCGGGATCTTGTACGAAATCGACCTGCGGCTGCGTCCGTCCGGGCGCGCGGGCCCGGTGGCGTCGCGTCTCGACGCTTTTGAATCCTACCAGGAGCATGAAGCATGGACCTGGGAGCATATGGCGTTGACGCGCGCCCGCGTCGTGTCTGCGCCGCCGGCACTGAAGGCTCGCATCGAGCGCGTCATTCGCCATGTGCTGACGCGGCCGCGCGACCATGATCTGGTCGCCAGCGACGTCCTGGAGATGCGCCGCGCGATCGGCGAAGAGAGGGGCGAGCTGGATGTCTGGGATTTGAAATACGCCGCCGGCGGCGTCATGGATATCGAGTTCATTGCCCAATACCTGCAGCTGGTGAACGCCGCGGAACAACCCGACATTCTCAGCGTCAACACGCTTCAGGTGATCGAAAGCGCGTTGCGGCTCGGGCTGCTGCCGTCCGCCACCGCCGACGCGCTGCGATCGGCGGGCCGGCTCTACCACGACCTCACGCAAATCCTGCGCCTGTGCGTCAGCGACCGATTTGTGCCGGCCGCGGCGGGCGACGACCTGCTGCGCATGCTCGCGCGGGCCGGGGACGCGCCGAACTTTTCCGCGCTCGAGGCCCGCGTGCGCGAGACCGAGGCCGACGTGCGCGAGATTTTCCTTGATCTGCTGCAGCGCAGGCCGAGGGCCTGATCCCGGCTGCGAACTCGCGTTACGCCGCCGCTGAAATCGCAGCGCCCGCGGCCACGATGCGCGGAATTGAAACGTAGACCACGGTTCCGCAGCCGATCCGCGAGTGCAGCCGCATCGTTCCGCCGTGAAGCCGGGTCAGCGACTTGGCGATGGCAAGCCCCAGTCCCGAGCCGTGATAGGTCTTGGTTAGCTGGCTTTCGACCTGCTCGAACGGACGTCCGAGCCGCACCAGGGCCTGGCGCGTAATGCCGATCCCGGTGTCGGCGATCATCAGCACGACGCTGTCTTTCAACGCGCGGCTGCGCACGGTGATCTTTCCCCCGTCGGGCGTGAACTTGACGGCGTTGGAGAGCAGATTGATCGCGATCTGCTTCATCGCCCGGCGATCCGCCGTCACGGTGATGTCGCTCTCGATGTCGGCGCTCAGCACCAGGTTCTTCGCTTCGGCGCGACCGGAGACCACCCGCAGCGACTCCAGCAGCGTTCGTTCGAAATCGAGATCCTCGAAATCGAGCTTCATGCGGCCAGCCTCGATCTTCGACATATCGAGAACGTCGTTGATGACCTCGAGCAGATAACGGCCGCTGGTCAGGATGTCGTGGCAGTATTCCTGGTACTTGTCCGAGCCGAGCGAACCGAACATCTCGCTGCCCATGATCTCGGAGAAGCCGATGATGGCGTTGAGCGGGGTGCGGAGCTCGTGGCTCATGTTGGCGAGGAACTTCGACTTGGTCTGGTTGGCTTCTTCGGCCCGGGTCTTCTCGTCGGCGTATTTCTGCGCCAGATCGGCGAGTTCCTGGGCCTGTTGCTCGAGCGTCGACTGCGTGCGCTTGAGGTCTTCGACGGTGGCGCGCAGCCGCAGGTCGTTTTCGACGAGCTTTTGCTCGTGCTGCTTGATTTGCGAGATATCGGTGCCGACCGAGACGTAGCCGCCGTCCTTGGTGCGCCTCTCGCTGATGGTCAGCCAGCTTCCATCGTCGAGCTGGGCTTCGAAGGTGCGGGCTCCCGGCGCAAGCGCGCTGGTCTCGCGCAGCCGGGTGCGCACTTCCGGCATGCGGCCGACCTCGCTGACCGTCTCGAACGGCGTGCCCGGGCAGATTGCCGAGTCCGGCAGCTTGTGCATGCGCTGGAAGTAGGAATTGCAGAGAACAAGACGGTTCTCGGCGTCCCACAGCACAAAGGCCTCGGGAATGGCTTCGATGGCGTCCCGCAGGCGCAGGTCGGCTTCGATGGTCCGTTCCGCGAGGCTCTTCTGCTCGGTGATGTCGACGGCGATGCCGATCAGGTGGACGTCGCCGTCGCCGCCGGTGGTGATCTCGCACCGCACCCGAAGCCAGATCCAGTGACCATCGGCATGTTGCATCCGGAACGTATGGTCGATGGCGCTGGCCTGGCCGGAGATCAGCTGGTTGGCGGTATCGAACAGGTCGATGTCGTCGGAATTCACCAGCGCGTTGAGTTCGCCGAACGTCATCAGGTCGCTCCGGCTTTCCAGCCCGAGCAGCGTGAACATGGATTGCGACCAGAATATCTTGCCGCGCGACAGATCCCAGTCCCAGAGTCCGCAACGTCCGCGATTGAGGGCGGTGTCGATGCGGCTGCGCACGGCATCATTGATCACATCGCCTTCGCGGGCACGCGTCGACTGCCAGTGAAACGCGAAGCCGAGAATAAGAACGACGAATCCGGTGGTCGCGGAGAGGGTGACGGACAGCGCGGCGTCGGACCGCCACAACGACTCGTTGTGGTCCTGGACGACGATGATCTGACCGTTCAGAGACTCGATCGGGCGCTGGGTCGCCAGCGCCTTGGTTCCGTCGGGCAAGGTCACGTCGAGCACCGCCGACGGGCCGCCGACCGGCGGCACCGAGCGGACCGTCGCGATCATGTCGACGAGACCATTGATGTCGCCGGTTGGAACGTCACCCGGGATCCGGGCCAGGACGTGCTGGTCGGAGCCGGTGACGATGATCTGGCGTCCCGCGGCAAGACCCCAGGAAGGGATCAGGCCGGGCAACACGGCTCGGATGCGGGACAGCGAGGGCGTCAGGTCGAGCGCTGTCCTTCCCGGGTGCGACATTGCCGCGCGATCCAGGCGCTCGGCGAGTAGCTCGGCCAGTGCCACAAGATCGCGCTTGACGGAGTTTCGTTTTTGCTGGGCCTGATCGACGACCTGAACGAAGGCGCCGATGCAGATCGTCATGAGGAATGCGATGATGAGGGTCGGTACGGCCCGCCGCAATGCGGGTTCGGCTGTGAGCAGACGGTGGTAGGCAGGTTTCGCAATCGACTGCGCCAATCCCTTGATCGAATCGGATTGGACGCACGCGCTCGTCGCGTGTGCGTGCACCATGCCGTACCCCCGTGGAAAATTTTCTCTGCCCCGCCGCGAAGCGGTGTGGCGCCGCTTCGAATCATTGTTATTTGAATCCAGTTTTCCGACTCTGTCGAGAGTCAACGATTCGTTAATGCGAAAAAAATGTTGTCACCGGAAGAATCGGGCCGATGACGCCTGGGGCGGGCGAGTCCGAAACAGGAACGAGGGCTCGCGATCAATCGGCGGGCGGCAGGCCGTGCGCAGCTCAGGTTCCGGGTTCCGCGTGGCTGATGACGCGCTTGACGCTCGGGAACGCGCGTCGCATCGCACGCTCGACCGCGTCGACGCTGTCATGAACGTCGATCACGCTCATCGCCGGCTCGGCGCGACAATGGAAATTCACGATCTGGCCGGCGTCGGTATCGCGGACGCGGACGTTGTGAACGTCGTAGATCCTTCCCCCGAGGGCCGCAAATTCGGCCAGCGCGCGCTCGATGGCGCTGACCTGTCCGGCCTCCGCGTCGGTGCCTTGCGGCAGTTCCGGTTCGAGGGGTTCGATGTGGGTGTCGACCTCGACGTCGGAGCCGAACTCGTCCTGGATCGCCTCTTCGAGCTCCTGGCTGACGCCATGGGCGTCGAGCAGGGTCATGTCGCCGTCGACTTCGAGGTCGATGCTGACGGTCAGCCTGCCGCCCAGGTCGTGGACGGTGACATGGTGGATGGCGAGCCCCCGGTTGCGCGAAATCACCATGATGCGCTCGCGCACGCTTTCGTTGTCGCCCGCCACCGGCACGGCGGTGAAGGAAAGATCCGCATCGGCGAGCGCCTCGTCGAGGGCGCGCTGTGCCTTCTGCTTGATGTCGTTGATGCGGTCGATCGGGTAGGTGCGCGGCACCTTGACGGTGGCGTCGACGAAATGCATCGGGCCCACCATGCGAACCCGCAATCGCTCGAGATCGACGACACCGGGGACCGACCTGATGGCCGCGGCGGCCGCTTCGGTGACGCCGTCCGGCGCGCGATCGAGCAGGGTTTCGATCGTTGACCGCGCCAGCCGCAGGCCGAGCAGTGCGATCATGACGGCGACGCCGATGGCGGCTGCCGCGTCGCCCCAGCGATAGCCCATCGCGAGCAGGCCGAGCCCCACCATCACCGCGACCGAACCGAGCACGTCCGAGCCGAAATGCAGCGCGTCGGCTTCGAGCGCCTGGCTGCGGGTCTCGCGCGCGGTCTGATGCAACGCCCGGGCGCGCCAGAAATTGATCGCGATGTCGATGATCAGGATCACAAAGGGGAGGGCGGTCACCTTCACCGGCGCGACGCCGTCGCGCAGCCGGCCGAATGCCTCGACCACGACCCCGCCGGCGAGAATGTAGAGCATGGCGATGATGCCCAGCGCCGACAGGCTTTCCAGCTTGCCGTGGCCGTAGTGGTGTTCGGCGTCCGCGGGCCTGTCGGAGACGCGGACGACGGCCCAGGTGATGACCGTCGCGACGAAGTCGATCCCGCTGTGCAGGGCTTCCGAGATCAACGCGAGACTGCCGATGGCGAGGCCAACAACCAGCTTGGCGACCGCCATGGTCGCGCTGGCGACGATCGAGACCGCGGCCACGCGTGATTTGGCGGAGGGCGAGTGGGTGCTCATGGTGCCGGTTTAGCAGGCTCCCCGACGCTCTCAAAGACCAAGCGCCGGCTCCGCGCGTCGAATGGCCGATTTTGCTGTTGGCAACGGCGCGCCGCCGGCCGCAGCTCGACTACAACGTCACGACGATCTTGCCGAGATGGGCATTGGCCTCCATGCGGGCGAAGGCCTTGCCGATGTCGTCGAAGGCGAACGTGCTGTCGATAGGCATCCGCAGACGGCCGGCAACGGCCGCCGGCCAGATATCGTGGCGAACGCCCGCGAAGATGTCGCGGATCTCCTCGATGGTCCGTGTGCGAAACGTCACGCCGACATAGTCGATGCGCCGCGCCGCGTGGGTATCGAAGTCGAAATCCGCGTGGGTGCCCCCGAGTCGCCCGACATTGATGATGCGGCCCAACACTTTGGTGGCGCGCAGGTTCTGGCTCGCGACCGGGCCGGAGACCTGATCGATCACCAGATCGACGCCGCGCCCGTCGGTCGCCGCCAGCACCTGGTCGACCCAGGCGGGGTCCCGGGAGTCGATCGCAAGGTCGGCGCCGAATTCCGTCAGCCGGGCGCGGCGCTCGGCATTGGTGGAAGACCCGACAACGAGCCGCGCGCCCTTCAGCTTGGCGATCTGCAGCGCCATCAGCCCGACTCCTGAACTCGCTCCCTGGATCATGACGGACTGGCCCGGCTCGAGGCGCCCGTTCGTCAGCAGGGCATTGTGCATCGTGGTCAGGGCAAGCGGCAGCGTCGCGGCCACCGTGAAGCTCATCGAGTCCGGAATGTGAAACAGCCGCCCGTGGTCGGCGAGCGTAAATTCCGCGAACGCCGCCGCGCCTGATCCCGCCACCCGGTCCCCGGGCTTGACGCCCTTGGCGTCGGCGCCCGCCGCAACGACCTCGCCGGCCCACTCCATGCCAAGCACGGTCCCGGCGCCTCCCTGCGAGCCGTGGACATGGCCCTTGGTCATGCCGAGATCGGCGCGGTTGAGCCCGCAGGCGCGCACGCGCACCAGCACCTGGACCCCGCGCGGCTCCGGTTTCGGCGCGTCGGTGACGACGGCGCCTCCTGCTCCATACACGAACGCCTTCATGAAATCGTCTCTCTGCTCAATGGGCGCCGTGCGCGCCGATACCGCCGTCGATGGTCATGATCACCCCGCTGGTGTAGCCGGACCGCTCGGACGCGAGGAAGGCCATCATGTCGGCAATTTCGCGGGGCTTCGCGGCACGCCCGAGCGGCAGGCTCGCGGTCGCCTCCTGAGCACGATTTTCATCGCCGAATTTCGCCAGCGCCCGCCGCCGCGCCAGTGCGACGAAGCGATCGGTTGCGACCGGCCCCGGATTGATCCCGACCACCCGGATGTTGTCCCTGAGACTCTGGCCGCCGAGCGCGCGGGTGAATGCCATCAACGCGGCGTTTCCGGCGCTTCCGACGATGTAGTTTCCGTCAAACCATTCGCCGGCGGCGCCGATATCGTTGACGATCACGCCGTGGCCGCGCTGTTTCATGTCGGCGTACACCAGCCGGGTCAGGTTGATATAGCCGAACACCTTCAGGTCCCACGCATGGCGCCATGTCGCCTCGTCGATCATGTCCAGGGATCCGCCGGGAATATCGCCGGCGTTGTTGATCAATATGTCGATGTCTGAGGCGGCGGCGGCGAGCCGCGCCAGGTCCTGTGCGGATCGAAGATCCGCCGCGTGCGGCGCGACGTCGACCCCATGTGCCAGGCGCAGCCGCTCCGCGAGGGTTTTGAGCGCGTCGGTGTCGCGTGCCGCGAGCAGCAGATCGCACCCCTCCTCGGCGAAGACTTCGGCCGCCGCAGCGCCGATGCCTCGCGACGCACCCGTGATGAGGACGCGCTTGCCGCGCAATTTCAGATCCATTGACTGGCCTCGCCTGGAGTTCTGGTTTCAAGACGCAATGTCGACCGCAACTTCGACTTTGCCGCCGGGGCGGCCGTCTGTCCACGGCAAGTTTTCGTCGGTTTGGCCGGGGTTGCCTTACCGGATAATCGCCGAGCCGGGCCGTGCCGCCGCGGGGCGAATGTCAGCTTCCTGATCTGAGGTCGGACGCCGCCGGTTCCGTGCGAGCCGGAAGCAGCCGCCACGGCAGCGGACTCGTCGACAGCCGGTCCTTGAGCCGCAGCAGCGGGCCCTCCAGCAGCTGGAACGACAGCGCCGCGACCGCGAACGTGGTGACGAGCGCCGCGCTCGCCAGCGCGAGACTGGTTCCGACGCCTTCGGTCTGATACGGCGCCAGGCCGAACAAGAACAGGATGAGGTAGTGGTAGAGATAGAGGCCGTAGGAAATCTTGCCGATATAGCGGAGCGGCCGCAGCCGCAGCACGGCCTTGATGGGCGCTGCGACCGGGTTGTCGGCGCCGATCACCAGCGCGACCGTACCCATGCTCAGAGCCGCATAGCCCACCAGCGCCGCACTCCAATAGAAGCCGCCGGCCGGAACGTAGTGCAGCGCTCTCCCCGCATTGTCGGCTGCCAGGACGACGACGCCCAGCACGACAAGGCCGGCGGCGCGCATCCCCGCCAATGGCTGCGCCGATACCTCGCGAAAGGCGAGGTAGGCGCCCAGCGACAACGAGATCATTCTGGTCGGGCCCGACATGTAGATGACGTTGGCCGCGAGCGCATTGTCGAGACATGCCGCGACGATCAGCGCCGTCGCAAGGCCGATGGCCGGGATGACCGCGCCGGTCAATGCTCTGCCCCAGGATCGCGGGGTCGCGCTGATGATGAGGGGCCAAAGCAGGTAGAACTGCTCTTCCACCGACAGCGACCATGTATGCTCCAGCGCCGACGGCGCGGGATGAAACGGCTTGTAGTAGTTGAAGGTGTAGGTCGCCAGACTCAGCACGTCGCCGTCGCCGTGCGCAAAGGTCAGGATGTAGATCGCGACGCAGAGATAATAGATCGGGAAAATGCGCAGCACGCGCTTGAGATAGAACTTGCCGAACGAGATCGATCCCGCACTGTCGCGCTCGGCCAGCAGGATCCGCGTGATCAGGAACCCGCTCAGCACGAAGAACAAGTCGACGCCGATGTAGCCGGTCCGCAATGCCTGGCCGAACTTCCAGATCGCAAGCGACGTGGTGGAGCCCGCGACATAGGGAAAGTGCGCCCAAAGCACCAGCAACACGGCCGCCGCTCGCAAGCCGTCGAGTTCGGGCAAGTGTCGCGGTTTGAAGGGCTGCAATCCGGTATCCTCGGTGGCTCCCGCGTGACCGTGACGCGGCGCGGCGGCGGCGCCGCGGAAGGCGCGCAAACGCAAACCTAGCACCTTCCGGCGCGCTGTCCGGGCCGGCCGACCGCGCCGGCAAGTGCTTTCGCGGAGTAACCTTAAGCTTGCCCCGGTCGGCGCCGGGGCGTTGGCCCGTGGCAGCCTTTGGCGGAGCCGCCCGGCGCGGCCGCGAGGCGCGACCTTGCTGGTTCATGCTTGATTAACGATTGTGGCGCGATACCTTTTCTCCAGCGTTCAATTCAGGTTTTCGATGACTTCATCCGGAACTGGGGTTCGGCTTCGCCAGATCGCCGCCTCCGATCTGCCGGCGATCGCGCGGCTGTTGTCGGAAGGCTTCCCCAACCGCACGGTGTCGTATTGGCTGCGGGGGCTCGATCGCCATGCCAGGCGGCCGCCGCCCGACGGCTATCCGCCATATGGTTTCCTGCTCGATCACGATGGCGCCCCGGTCGGCGTCATCCTGCTGCTGTTCGCGCGTGTCGGCACGGGCGAGGGCGCGGTCGTTCGCTGCAATCTGTCGAGCTGGTACGTCAAGCCCGCGTTCAGGGCGTTCGGCTCGCTGTTGATCACGTCGACGACGCGGGATCCGTCGGTGACCTATTTCAACATCACGCCCGCGCCCCACACCTGGTCGACCGTCGAGGCGCAGCGCTTCGTGATGTATTGCAGGGGGCAGATGTACGGCGCGGTGGCGTTGCGCCGCGCCGTCAGCGAGGCGCGGGCCGAGGTGTTCGTCGATTCGGTGCCCGGGCTGAGCCCGTTTGAGCACGCGTTGCTGCGGGAACACGCCGGCTTCGGCTGCCTGAGCGTGGTGGTCCGATCCGGATCCGGGATTTTCCCGTTCGCGTTTCAGAAGCACTGGGTCCGGGGCGTGGTGCCGGTTTTTCGGTTGATCTATTGCCGCGACATCACGGAATTCGACGCCTATGCTGGAAACCTCGGGCGCCTGCTGCTGCTCCGGGGCGGCCTGCTGGTGAGATGGGACGCCAATGCGCCCGCCGCTGGCGTCGTGGGCTGGTACACCGAGCGGCGGGGGCGCAAATACGCCAAGGGCAATTCACCGCCGCGCCTGGGCGATCTGGCGTTCACCGAAGCTGCGCTGTTCGACAGCTAGTGCCCGCTTTTCGAAGTTCGCAATACATTGCGGCAGCCTCTGTGCGAACTTCGAAAAGCAAAGGGCACTAG
>JBKQQE010000031.1:0-6056 GCA_052326245.1 Xanthobacteraceae bacterium
ATTTTCAGACGAAACGCGAGTTCTCACACGGTCTGCTTGATATATGCACGTCGTCTGCCCTCTCCCATCAACCGGACTTCCCCACAACATCAAAATTTGGCGATCGGAATCCCATCGCGATCCAAGCCGCTAAAAGTTTCATCATGAATCTGCCGGAACGGCCGCGATAGTTTGGCACATCGTTAGCAAGAGCGACGCTCGCACGCCGGTCTCTTGTCATAACCCGCATCTCGATTTCTGGTGCGTCCGTCGGAACCCGACATCGGTACATCGACAGCCAGTGTCCCTTCGTGAAGTCAAGAAACATTGCCGAATTGCAGCATGTGGCGACGACGCGGCGGGTTGGCGACTCGGGCTTGAGACGATACTCCTTGAGATGTTCTCGGCCGTGGACGCAGCGGACGCGATCCTTTCGATACAAAACGGTGGCCGTGCCGCCGTCCGGTTCGAGCACCGGCGGCGCGGCGGGAAGCTGCTCGAACGCGCGTCCGGCTTCCTGACAACTGGCGCAATAGCAAATGACGCTTGTGATTGGCGCTCCAATTGCTTCGTATTCCACGCCGCCGCAGTCGCATCGAGATTTCATGATGTTCATCGGCCTATCAGGCCTCGCCAGCTCCTCTTCTCGCGCCCTTGATTGTCGGCGACGCCACGCGCGGTTATGCCGACATTCGTTTTCCCGTCTCCAGGAGCGACTTCAAATCACTTAGAGCCCAAGGCCAACCACCGCCTCCCTGAGCTGGGTTGCCGCCGCCGGGCACCATGCGCGCGACGCACGGCGCGCCTGCAACGTCGTGTGTGATCGTCACCGTGCATTGTCCATTCTGGTGGTCAGCGATCTCGTAGGTGAGCCTTGTCGGCGGCTCCGCCGTCGTTGTGGCATCAAAAAGCGGATGCCAGGTTTGCACCAGCTTGCGCGGCGGATCGCACTCGACGACCTCACCGACGATGATCTCGTCCGGCAAGCCGCCAGATTTCATCTCGGCGCTGGCCTTGTGGCTGAAGCGGCCCCCGGCCCGCAGCTCATACTCGACGCGACCCCCATAGGCGTAGCGCTCAGTCCATTCTGGCTTGGTGATCGCGTCCCAGATCGCCTGCGCGCTCGCCTTGATGACGATTCGGTAGACCTGAACCGTCGTGGAACCATTGGTCATTTCGTCAGTCCTTTCGTTCGAGGTCACGCTTGAGTGCGGTCAACGCGGCGAGCCTGTGTTCGCCGAATTTGTTGATCCAGCGATCATGAATTGCTCGTATCGGCACCGGATTGAGGTAGTGAAGCTTTTCGCGGCCGGATCGCCGAGTCACGACAAGTCCTGCCTCCTCCAAAACCTTCAGGTGTTTCATGACCCCGAAGCGGGTCATGGCGACCTCGCTCTCCAGATCACGGAGAGTTCGGCCATCCTCCAGAAACAGCAAATCGAGGAGCAGTCGTCTCGTCGGATCGGCCAACGCTTTGAACGTGCTGTCATCGTCCATACGAATATTTCATAGGTGACTTATTAGTCACATGTCAAGGGGCGGCAGCAATCGTTCGTCGATCGCGCGGGTGGCCTGACCGCACCCGGATAGCCTTAGGGGTATTTATAGCGTGGCGGATCAGCCTCGATCGAGCCGCCGGAAATGGCCAAACATCGCATTTTCGCCCGGCATCCCGGGCGAATGCGAGCGTGTCGTAATTCTTGAGATTTGCTCCTTAGCCAAGCTCGCCCGGCGCCGCGACAACGTGGCCCGCTTTCGTTGACGATTGGTTTTGAAGACGAACTTTTGGCGTCAGTCTTGGCGGGCGGGGCCTTGCTTCGTGCTGAAGGTTTCCATGGTGCAAGGCCATGGCCGCCGAGAGGACGAGGCGCGAGACCCCGCGGCTGCCCTCGCCAACCGTGTCCAAAATCGAGGAGTCGAAACAATGCCCGCAACAGATTGCGCCAGCCCCCGCCTTGAGCTTGCGCGTCAGCCCAGCGCCACCTTCAGCGTCGAAGACCTTGGGCCGATCCAAGCGCACTGGGACATTTATTTGATAATCTCAGTTGATTTTATCTGGTCTTGTCCCAGTTTATGGCTGCGTCTTAGTTAACTTTGGAGGAAGAAATGCCTCGATTGAAGATCGTTGTTGCGGCTATCGCACTTATTGCTGGCGGCTGGGAGGCGGGAGAAAGCGCGCAGGCAGGCGCTATTCCGAACTCAGGCCTAAGCGATGTGGCCACCGAATCACTCCCCTTGGGAAAGGTGCAGTTTTCCTTCGGTGGCTATAGCTATTGTTGGTATGCCGACGCCTGGAATGGCCCTGGCTTTTATTATTGTGGTTACCCGTGGACTTACGGCTGGGGCTGGGGCGGTGGCTGGGGCTGGAACGGCTGGAAGCCTCATCACTATGTTTATCATAGCGGCGGTGGCGGCTTTAATGGTGGCGGCATCTACCATGGAGGCGGTCACCATGTCTGGCACAACGGCGGTGGCGGCTTCAACGGCGGTGGTATCCACCACGGCGGCGCCGGGCCCGGAGGTAAACCACAAAGCCTCCTCCGCTAGCAGGCTGTTGAATAGTCTCTAGCCCTGGGAATCTCGATGCGATTCACTCCCTTGGCCGTCGGCGATGCGATGCGCGCACGACGCGGCCAGGGTTGTTTAGTTTCTTGATTTTGTACAACTAGACGGAGACGGCGGTTGAAGTCGATGTACTCAGGTCAAATCACGCCTTTAAATAATAACGCTTGGGCTTGTGCGCGATACTTCTACTAAGCGCTTGGTGAGGTCTTTGGCACCGATCGCGATCTGCCCTTTCAGGTTCCGGTGATCGCGCCGGCCGGGATACGCCGGCGCATTTTCGCGATCACCAAAACTCCGCAGCGTTGCCACGAAAGTGTTCTCGAGGGTCGGCTGATCGATGCGAAAAACCTCCGCGTCCAGATTCGCCCCACTCAGCGCCGCTTCGACCCGCTCCTTGCCACGCTCGGCGTCCAGCGCGATCACGTCCAGTCGGTCGCCGAACCGCTGCACATCGACGATCTCCGGGTGCTGCTGCGATTCCGTCAGCAGAATCTGCTCCGCCTTGCTCAGATCGCTGGTGTGGATCTCCAGCCGCTTGGTGCCCGCCTTCCCGCGCAGTTCCGAAGGCGTGCCGATATCCCGGATCTCACCCAGATGCATCAGCGCCACGCGATGGCAGCGCTCGGCTTCGTCGAGATAGGGCGTGGCCACGAGAATGGTCAGCCCGTCCATCGCCAGGTGCGTCAGCGTGTCCCAGAATTCGCGCCGCGAAACCGGATCCACACCGGTCGTCGGTTCATCCAGCAGCAGCACCTTCGGTTGCGCCACCAGCGCGCACGCCAGCGCCAGCTTCTGCTTCATCCCGCCGGAGAGCCGATCGGCCCGCCGCTCGGTAAAGCGGTCCATGTCAAACATCGAGAGATAACGATGCCCACGCTCTCCGATCTCCCGCGGCGGCACGTGGCGCAGATCGCCGATATAGCGGATGTTCTCTTCCACCGTCAGATCCGGATACAGGCTGAACGACTGCGTCAGATAACCGGTCTCGGAACGCGCATCGCGCGCCGGCGCGCCGAACACCTGGGCGTTGCCGCCGGTGGCTTCCATGACGCCTGCCAGAATCTGGAACGTTGACGTCTTCCCCGCGCCGTCCGGCCCGATCAGCCCGAAGATTTCACCATCCCGCACCTCGAAGCCGATGCCGCGAACGGCCTCCACCGCCCCGTACCGTTTTGTCAGACCCTCAACTGCAATGGCGCTCATCGGGCGTCCACCTCAATCTCTCCATCGGCCGGCATGCCCGGTTTGGCATAGCCGATGCCGGTGTTCAGGTGCAGCTTTACCCCGACGACCTGCTTCACGCGGTCGTCGCGGAAGTACGTGTTCTCAGGCGTAAACGTCGCTTGCGGATCGATGCGCGAAACCACTGCCTCAAGCGGCTTGTTCCGGTCGGAATCCAGAAACACGCGCGCCCGCTGGCCCACGCGCACGCGCCCGATCTCGCCTTCGGGAATGAATCCGCGCAGATAAACCTTGGTGAGATCGATCAGCGTTACGATCGCCGTCCCTGCCTGAATGACTTCGCCCGGTTCGGCGGTTCGGGTCGCGATGGTGCCGTCAAACGGGGCCACAACGGTGAGATCGTGAATGTTCTCCTGCGCTTCTTTGAGCTGCGAGCGGGCGCGGTTCGCATCGGCGCGCGAACTGGCAATCGTCGCCTGCTGCTGCGCGATCTGCTTTCGGATCTGGGCCTGCTGCGCGAAGCGGATTGCCGGATTCGCCAGGTTCGCCTTCGCCACATTGAGCGACGCCTGCGCCGATTCCACCTGCCGCCGCGCCGCCGCCACCAACGCTTGCTGTGTTTCCGCCGTGGTCTGTGCCGACTTGCCTTGGCGCTCCGATACTGCGCCGTCTGTCGCAAGCTTCGTGTATGCGTCGCGGTCGAATAGCGCGAGCTTGAGCGACGCTTCCTGTTGGGCGAGCTGCGCCTCTGCGTGCGAAAGCTCCGCCTCCGCTTGGCTGACCCGCCCTTCGGCGTCGGTCGTAGCCTGGTTGGTCTGCAGCTCTGTCTGCTTGAGCTGATCGCTCAGCACGGCGATCTGCTGCTGCGCCGACGACAACTGCGCTTCGGTCGCCATTGCCTGGTCGCGAGCCTGTTGCTCCCGCGCATGCACCTGCGGGTCATCGAGTATCGCGATCACCTCGCCCGCTTTGACCGAATCGCCTTCGCGGAACCGGATCTCGAGAATCCTTCCAGTGACCTTGGGCGCGACGGCCGAGTCGTCACCTTCAATGCGGCCCGACAAGGCCACGACTTTCGGCGTGGCGGGGTGCGCGAAGTAGAATCGATAGACCAGATATCCGGCGACGGCGATGGGTACGTGCAGCACCACAAGCCAAATCAGCCAACGCATCCATTTGGGCCGAGGCGCCGCCGGAGCCTTCTTCTGAGTCTCGGACGGTAAAGCGGATACCAGTGTCATTGTCTGTAGCTCACTCATTGCTGTTTTCTCCTGGGTGCTTGTGTTTCTGCCGCGTGGCCGCGTCCCTCAAGCACCATCGCCCTTTCGATCTCCTGAAATGGCAACTGCCATGCCAAACAACGGCGCCCGCTAAGTTCTTGAAATTCAAGGGTGAATGGGGGTGTCAGTCCGCGAAGAGGTGTTGAACGTCAACAGTGTCAATTGCTCGTTGACAGTTGAAGCGGCCGGGCGGGGGCTTTGTGTTCGCAACCAGCGAACGAAGGAAGATTGGGCGGGACAAGATGAATCATTATCCTTGTTGTGGTAGACTTTTTCCAAGCACTCAGGACGGGCTCTTTCCGAACGATATATGAGCGAACAGGTGGAAAAGCCGGAAGGCAGCACGCTACGCTATGCAGCCGTGGTTCGCATCAGCGAGGCACTTTCAACATGTCGTGAACCTCAGGAGCTGGCGACTGCTCTCGCCGCTGAACTTGACAACTTCCTTCCGTTTGATCATCTCCACATTGCCGTCCTCAAGGAGGGCTCGAACGAGATCGAGTGGCACGCCTGGGGCAAGGGTCCATTGCCAGACCCGGATTTGCCCATCCAAGACCTGCCCGGTTGGAACGTTTACAATAGCCAGGAACCGCTACAGATACAGGATTTGAATCAAGCTGATAGATTTTCGCGCCTGAAACACTTGCTTGCCGCAAGGGGCGCGGATAACCAAAAATTTGGTTCAGCCATTCGCGTTCCTCTGACCACACCGCATCGCCGGTTAGGCACATTGGGGATTATCAGTGACGCCGGTACTACCTACAGCCCCGAAGACATCGACTTCTTGCGAATGATTGCGCGCGTCGTCGCGTTCGCCATCGATGACGGTCTTAATCTGAAGCGAGCTCAGACTGCACAGGCGAGCTTACAACAGCAGAACGATCGGCTGCGATTGCTCCTGAATCTGACGACCAGCATCACCGCGAACCTGACGTTAAAAGAGGTGCTACATACAGTCGCGTCGAACGTGCGTGAGGTGATGCGCTGCGATGCGGCGAACATTGCGTTGCCTGCCGCGGAACCGGGAATGTTCCGCCTCCTCGCTTTGGA
>JBKQQE010000032.1:0-10793 GCA_052326245.1 Xanthobacteraceae bacterium
CATAGACCTCGTCGCCGATCGTCACCGTGCCGAAAATCGAGTTCTCGCCGTCAAACCGTCCCTCGGCCGGCTGATCGGCATGCTCGAACCAGTGATAGCCGACCACGGTCGGCTTGTTCAGGGCCGCGGTGACGTAGCGTTCGAAACACTGCGCACGCTCGGCCTGGCTCGGCACCCGCGGCCCGCCGCCGCGGGTATTGGGCAGGCCGGCATCGTCGCCGCGGAACGAAAATTCGGAAATCAGGCACGGCTTGCCGCCCGCCGCATAGGCGTCGATCTCCGCGCTCGGATCAAAGCCGTAGCAATTGAAGGAAATCACATCGAGGTAGCGGCCGGCCGCCTCGATCACGGTCGGGTGCGGCTGGTACCCGAACCGCGAGCCGATCACCAGGTGGTTGGGGTCGGCGGCCTTGATGGCGGAGACGCAACATTCGAAGTATCGCTCGGCGACAACCGCAGCAAAGGCATCGCAATCCGCGGCAAATGCCGCGCGCGCGGGGTCGGCCCGGTTGGCCGTGGCCTCCAGCGCATCGTTGCCGCCGCCGGGCGGCAGTCTGCGGAACGGCGCTTCGACATGTCCGATGCCGGCGAATTCCTCCCATGACCGCGCCGGCGCGCGCCACACCGCGTTGAACTGGGAGAAGTCCCGATAGTGCTGCTGCAGCCGCGTGATCGCCGCGACGCGGCCGGGACGGCGCGCGGGCAGGTTCAGAAACAATTTCAGCAGTTCGTCGGCTCCGCGCCAATCCGGCGACCAGTACAGCTCGTTGTCGATGAAGGTGCCGAGCAACCCGGCTTCGTGGCGCCGCAGCGCGCTAAAATTCTCCGCGCTGGCGCGAACGTGGCCGGAAAATGCGGGGTCGAAGACATCGGGAAAGGTTTCGTCGCGCCGGTGCAGCCGGAACGAGGCGCCCAGCGCGATCGTCGGCGTCGTCGCCAGCGGCGCCGATCCCGCACTCGCCACAAGCTCGTCCGACCAGCAGCCGACCGTATTGAACTTCCAGCTTGCCAGCCGGTTCGCCGCCGCCGCGCGCCAGATGTGCTGGCTGCCGTATTTCTCCCGGCAGGCGTCGGCATAGGGCACGCGATCGCTGTTGCCGATGTGGTCCTGATCGAAGCGGACCGTGTTCACGCCCTTGGACAGAAACCGGCCACCATCGGGATCGACCAGCCAGAATACGCCGTCACGTTCTTCGACGCGGAAAAAACCGCTGCCGCGGAAACCAACGTCGGCGATCCCACCCCATCTGGTCGTTCGCAAGCGGATCCTCCAACGGCAACGCGGCAATCGTGAAATCTATCGCACCGGCGCCGCGGAGATGCTTGATATATCTCAAGATCGTCTCGCCACGGCCGGCGACTATTTGATAAAGTGTTTCACTTGTCCCGGGCCGAAGAGTGAACAGTGAATTCGGACGAAACTCCGGCCGGCGATCGAGCGGGTCATTCCATGCCAGCACCAGAGCTGCCTGCCATCGCCAGCCTGCGTTCCGACTTCATCTGGGGCGTCTCAACCTCCAGTTTCCAGATCGAGGGCGCGACCAGGGAAGACGGCCGCGGGCCGAGCATCTGGGACATTTACTGCCAGCGCGGCGAAATCAAGAACCACGACACCGGCGACATCGCCTGCGACCACTACCATCGCTACCGGGAGGATGTCGCCCTGATGAAGCAGCTGGGGGTTCAGGCCTACCGGTTCTCGGTGGCCTGGCCGCGCGTGCTGCCACGGGGGCAAGGCTCCGCCAACGAACCGGGCCTCGCATTCTACGACCGGCTGGTCGATGAGCTCTTGGCCAGCGGCATCGAACCGTGGCTGTGCCTGTATCACTGGGACCTGCCGCAGGCCCTGGAGGATCGCGGCGGCTGGATCAACCGCGACTCGGCGGCCTGGTTCGCCCACTATGCGGCGCTGGTCGCCACGCGTTTCGGAGACCGCGTCAAGCGCTTCGCGACCTTCAACGAGCCGTCGATCTTCAGCCTGTTCAGCCGCTCGCTGGGCCAGCGGGACCGCGCCGGCGAAGCCAATCTCCACCGCACCATCCATCACGTCAATCTCGCGCACGGCGCGGCCGTGGACGTGCTGCGCGAAAAGGTCCCCGGCGCGTCGATCGGATGCATTCACAACTACCAGCCGTGCCGGCCCGCCAGCGACAGCGAAGCCGACGCGGCGGCGGCCGCGCGCCTGGATGCCTACTGGAACAACGCCTACCCCGATCCGCAATGCCGCGGCGCGTATCCGGCCTTGATGCGCCCTGCCATCGATCCGGTCGTCCAGCCGGGCGACCTGGCGCGCATCCGCCGGCCGGTCGACTGGTTCGGCCTCAATCACTACAGCCCGGTCTACGTCAAGGCGCAGCCGGGCTCCCTGCTGGGGTTCGAGTTCGGCGCGCAGCCGGCCGGCGTCGCCCAGACGCCGATCGGATGGCCGATCATTCCGGACGCCTTCGCCGAGACGCTCTCGACGGTGCATCGGCGCTACGGCCTGCCGATCTACGTGCTCGAAAACGGCTATGGCAGCTTTGACCAACCCGACGCCAGCGGAGCCGTGGACGACGCGGAACGGATCGAATTTCTGCGCGCCTATATCGGGGCGATGAATTCCGCTGCGGCCAGCGGCGCCGACGTGCGCGGCTATTTCATCTGGTCGCTGCTGGATAATTTCGAATGGGAGTCGGGCTACGGCACGCGCTTCGGCCTTACTTACGTCGACTATCCGTCGCAGCGGCGGATTCCGAAATCGTCGTTTCGCTGGTACGCGGACCTGATCAGGACGGCGCGACGGCGATGACCGCGGCCGCGTCCCGATCTGCCGTGCTGCTCGCCGACATCGGTGGCACCAACGCGCGCTTCGCGCTATTGGCCGGCGGCACCGTGGGCACTGTGACCCACATGGCGGTCGGCGACCACGGCAGCTTTGGCGCGGCGCTCAGTGCCTATCTCGGCAGCAGGAAGGAAGCCGGCACAATCGGCGCCGCGATCGTGGCCGCGTCCGGCGTGGTCCGCGACGGCCGCTGTCGGCTTACCAACAATCCCTGGGTGATCGATGCTGCCGAGTTGCGCGCGGCCTGCGGATTTTCCACCGTGCGCCTGATCAACGATTTCGAAGCGGTGGCGTGGTCGCTTCCCGCGCTGTCCGGCGACAAGCTGCTGCAGGTCGGCGGCGGCCAGCCGGTCGCGGGCGCGGCGCGCGCGGCGGGGGGTCCCGGCACGGGACTGGGGATGGCGCTCAGCAATGCGCCTGCGTCCGGCCACCACGTGCTAGCGAGCGAAGGCGGCCATGCGACCATGGCCGGGGGCTCGTTGCGGGAGGACGCCGTGATCGCCGAACTGCGGCGGCGATTCGGCCATGTCTCGGCGGAACGCGTGCTCTCGGGCGGCGGGCTGGAGAACCTTCACGACGCACTCGCCGCACTCGACAACGTGAAGCTGCCGCGGCGCCGGGCCGCCGAGATCACCCGGGCCGGAATCGAGGGCAGCTGCCCGACCAGCCGCGCCGCCGTCGAGATGTTTTGCGCGATGCTTGGCACGGTCGCTGGCAACCTCGCGCTCATGCTCGGCGCGCGCGGCGGAATATTCATCGGCGGCGGCATTCTGCGTCACATGCCCGGATATTTTGCCAATTCGCCGTTTCGTGCGCGGTTCGAGCAAAAAGGCCGGTTCAGCACGCACCTCGAACCGATTCCGGTGTATCTCATCCTGGACGAGGACGCCGCGTTCGCGGGCCTGCGTGCATTGGCGGAGGTCGAAGGCATTGGCTGAAATCCCACCGACCCGGATCGTCACCCTCACCCTCAGCCCCGCCGTCGACGTCTCGACCGCGGTGAAACGAATGGTGCCCTTCACCAAGATGCGGTGCGCTCAGGCCGAGCGCGATCCGGGCGGCGGCGGCATCAACGTCGCCCGGGTTCTCAAGCGCCTCGGCATCGATGCAACCGCGATCTACCCGGCCGGCGGCGCCACCGGGCAGCTGCTGGCGAGCCTGGTCGCGCGCGAGGGCGTGCGAAGCCTTGTGATCCCGGCGCTGAACGACACCCGGGAGGACATCACGATCTTCGACGAGACCACCCGGGAGCAATTTCGCCTGGTCTTCCCGGGCGCCCTCCTCAGCGAAGCCGAATGGCAGCAATGCCTGGGATCGATCGCGCCCATTACCCCTGCGCCGGCGTTCGTTGTCGCCAGTGGCGGCCTGCCTGCCGGCGTGCCGCATGATTTCTACGGCCGGCTCGCCACGGCCGCGACCGCGCCCAGCAGGATCATCGTCGATACCTCCGGCCCGCTCCTGCAGGCAGCGCTCGAAGCAGGCGTCTATCTCGTCAAACCCAATCTTCGCGAGTTTCAGGAACTGGCGGGCATTGCCGCCACCGACGCAGCCGCCCTCGTCGAGGCCGGGCGTCGCCTGTTCGACCGCTATCGCCTGGAGGTGATTGCGCTCTCGATGGGGCCGGACGGCGCCCTGCTGCTGACCCGCGACCTGGCGCTGCGGGCGAACGCCTTGCCGATCGAGCCGGTCAGCGTCTCCGGTGCCGGCGACAGCTTTCTCGGGGCCATGCTGTGGAGCCTCGTGAACGGCGACAATCTCGAGACCGCGCTGCGCTACGCCGTTGCCGGCGGTTCTGCCGCGCTGCTCAATCCGGGGACGGAACTGTGCCGCCCCGACGACGTCCACCGCCTGGCGTCCGAGGTGGTCGTGACGCGGGTCTTGCCCTAACCCGCCTTGTCGGCAACGACGCCACCAAGCAGCATCTCGATGCGGCCATTGCCCCAGAGCGGCAGTAACAGCCGCGCGTAACTGCCCTTCCCGGCGGCCGTATGACGGAAATATGTGGCGGCCGAGATCTCGACGGTCGACTTGCACTGCAGGGTCAGCTCGTCGAACGGGGCATGAAGATCGATTTCATCGAGAAACCTGTTGCCGATCGCCTCGCCGTACCAGTCGGCCAGGTCGGCGCCGATGAGATCGAAGCGGAATCGCAGCGGGCTCTCGAACACGTCGATCAGCATTGCTTCCCGCCCGAGCCGCGACCGCAGCGAAAACTTGACGTCGTCCCCGAACGGCACGTTGTTGGCGCCGCGCTTCAGGCCATTCCAGTACGCGTGAATGCGGCCGAGATCCGGTTCGAGTTCGTCGGGAAGCGCATAGCCATGAAAACGTCCAGTCATCGATCAACCCTTTTCCGCGCATGGGATATCAAGATAACGGATATCGTCGGGTAATGTAATATGGCGATGCTCGCCCTTTTTGGCCGGGACGGTCGATGCTATGCAAGGAGTTGCTGCCAGATAACACTCCCGGCACGGAGCCCGTTCACGCATGTCGCAGGCAAGCGAACCGGAAAATGGCCGCGGGGGCCAGCTGCGTCGGTTCTGGTCCAGCGCCGCCGGTTTCTGGAAGGGCAGGTCCGGCCGCCTGAGCTGGCCGCTCAGCATCGCATTGGTCGCGATCGCGCTGGCGCAGCTGACGGTACAATACCTGCTGAATTTCTGGAATCGCGACTTCTTCAATGCGCTGGAGCGTCACGACGGCGCAGCGCTCTGGCGCGAAGCCATGATTTTCGTGCCGCTGGCCTGCTCCAATATCGCGCTCGCAGTGGTGTCGGTCTGGGGTCGCATGACCATGCAGCGCCGATGGCGGCAATGGCTCACGACCCACCTCATCACCTTCTGGGTGACGAAAGACCGTTACCTGCGGCTCAAATCCGCCGGCGGCGAATCCGAGAACGCCGAATACCGGATTTCGTTCGACGCACGGATCGCCACCGACGCTCCGGTAGACCTGGTGTTTGGCCTGCTGACTTCGGCGCTGACGGCGCTGGTATTCATCAACGTGCTTTGGTCGGTGGGAGGCAATTTGACGCTCGCCGTCTCCGGACGCGAGGTGACCGTGCCGGCCTACCTCGTGGTCGGCGTCGTGGCCTACTCGGTGGCGTTCACCGCGCTGATGATCGCCGTCGGCCGCAATTTGACGACGGTGATCCAGGCGGAAAACCAGGCCGAAGCGGAGCTGCGGGCGGCTGCCAACCAGATCCGCGAAATCGGGGACGCGACGCCGCCGGCTGCGGCCGGGCCGGATGACTACCACAGCCTGTTGCGCGCGCTGCGCCAGGTGCTGCTGCGCTGGCGCCAGTTGTGCTGGCAGCTGATGGGAACGACGATGGTCTCGCAGACCGACGTCCTGCTTGCGCCGGTCTTCGCCTGGATCCTCTGTGCGCCCAAATTCCTCGCCGGCACCATGACGCTCGGCGAACTCACGCAGGCGGCCGCCGCATTCGTGTTGGTCCAGGCCGCATTCAACTGGATCGTCGACAACTACCAGCGGCTGGCGGACTGGCGCTCGGCGGCCTATCGTGTCGCGACGCTGTTGCAGGCGCTCGACGGTGTCGACCGGATCGATGCCACGACGGCGCTGCCGCACCCCGGCGAAGCTCCTCTCCGCGAACGCCCCTTCTTGGAAAGTCCGGACACGGCAGCGACAATGCCAGGAGATGATCGATGAAGGTAAAGAACTTCATGACGCGCCAGGTCGTCACGGTGACGCCGGAGACCTCGATCCTGGATGCGGCCCGGCTGATGCTGGACCACAAGATCAGCGGCTTGCCGGTGGTGGCCGACGGGGGCCGCGTCGTCGGCATCATCAGCGAGCACGATCTGCTGCGCGGCGGAAACAACCATGCCCGGAGGGAGCGGTCGCACTGGCTCCGCCTGATGATCGAGCGGACGGACCTGGCGAACGAAGCCGCGCGATTCCAGCAGCGCAAGGTCCGCGACGCGATGACCCCCGATCCGGTGACCATTGCCGAGACGGCCTCGCTCGAGGAAGCCGGGCGCCTGCTCGCGGAGCACGACATCAAGCGCCTGCCCGTCGTGCGCGACGATAAGCTGGTGGGCGTCATCGCCCGCGCCGACATCGTTCGCGGGATCATTCTCGCCGCCCACAGGATCACGGATGCGGCAAAGCGCAATGAAATGACGGATGCGCGGTTGCTCGAACTGGAGCGGCAATCGCTGCTGCACCGCTCGCGTTCGCCGACCTAAGTGATCGGGCGCCGGCGTAGCGCCGGTCCAGGACACCGATTCTTGCGGCCGGATGCTGGCAGCTGGATTCGCCTCCGCCCTTCCTTCTCCGGCCGTCCCCTTGGTCAGTTATTTGCAGACGAAATTCGCCGCGTCCTCGATGCTGCCGTTGCCGGTGTAAGCGGCATATGTGGGGTAAGGACACAAGGGTCGGGTGCGGCCTGGCCATGGCACGCCGGGCACGGCGCGAGCCTTGGCAGTCAGAGCTTGCGGTGAACGCCCCTGCTCGACCCATTCGTCGAGTGCGCTGAGCGCATCGAACTGATCGGTCGCGGGACCTCCGGCGCAATGGTTCATCCCCGGGACCAGGTAGAGCCGCGCGAAATCATCAGCGGAGCCGAACCGCAGCGCCAGGCCGTCGAGGTAGGCCACCGTATCGTTGGCAGAGAAGATCGGGTCAGCCATGCCGTGGTAGAAAATCATCTTGCCGCCATGGGCCTTGAAGGCCGCCACATCGGTCGAGGGCGCGCCCTCGATGGACCAGCCGGACTCCAAAAAGGGTGGCGAAATCGCCTCGACAAGCTTCACGCCCCGGTCGATGTCATAGGAAAGCGTATAGTCGTACAGATCGGTCGGCCGGTCGGGCGGTGAAGAAAAGTAATAGGCGACCGAACCCGGGATCAGGGACACGTTGCGCGCGTCCGGCGGGACCTTGCCGGGTGACCCAATTTTCCAGACGGTCCAGCCCGGGTTCGCGATGCCGGGATCATACGGCCAGTCCGAATAGAGCACCTCCCCGTTCTTCAACCGCGCGCCCTTGAAGATCCGCTCGATCGCTGCGGCCTTTTCCGGCGCGAGGCAGGCTTCATTTCGGCCGGGCGTGCAGGCCAGCGCCGTCACGTCAAACCGGCAGGCCTTGACGTTGTTGACCATCCCGTCGGAGACCCCGTCGGAGGCGTCACATGCCGCCGTTATGGCCTGCGAGAGCGTTTTGAGATCGCCCGCGCTGAGCCGCCGCCCCAAGGTCGGGGCGGCCATCGGTGCCCTTCGGCGCGACGGCAGCCAGCGTCTGGACCTCGAAGATCGCCTCGATGGCTGCCCGGGGAACGCGATAGGCCGGCGCGCCCGCGACGATGCCATCGAACAGATCCGGGTAGCGCTGCGTGGCCGCCATGCCCTGGCGACCGCCATTGGAGCAGCCGACGAAGTAGGACCGCGCCGGCGGCTTGCCATAGAGCTTCCCGATCAGGATGCGGGCCTGCTCCGTTACCACGGGAATATGATGATAACCCTTGTCGATGCGGGCCTGCGGGTCCAGCCCGAACAGATACGCTCCGATCGGACCCGGCTCGTCGCGGTGGTCGGCATCCGTGGAGGCAACGACATAACCCCTGGTCAGCGCCGGCTTGTCGCCCGTCGCTTGCACGCCGATCGCAGGGCGCACCAAACCGTCCGATCCGCCTCCCCCCTGGAACACGAACTTGCCGTTCCAGTCTGCGGGCAGTCGCAGTTCGTAGCCGATCGCGTAGGGCTTGCCGTCGATCCCCGTTCGCGGATCGAGAGCGCCGGTGACCTGGCAATGGTCGGGGCCGACAATACTGATCGGCGGCGGTCCGGGGAAATCGAGTTTGCCGGCGCCGACGAACGTCGCCTTGTCGACGCCCACCAAACCGCCCAGCGCCTCGCACTTCTCTTTGAACGTCTGAGCCGCTGCCGCTTGCACAATCATCGCCGCAGCGAAGGCGCCCGCTCCCGCAAGCGTTCTCATGGCAACCTCCCTCGATTAGTTATTTGTTATAACTATTTCACGCGGCCCCCGGACGCGCAAGCACGCTTCCGGTCGCAGACAGGTGCTTGCCTTGTTGCGGGAGCCTGATCTTGTTCATGGTCCGATGGCTATTCCACCGAGCTGGGTGCTCCCATGATGTTGTTGCAGTCGGGGCCCCGGGCTGCGTTCACTCGCAAGTTGCCCAGGCTGTTCAAAGTGGAAGCTAAGAAGGGCGTCCGGACGCCATTCCCTGTGCCGCCCTGATCAAGTTGTTCATAGCCTGTACGAAGAGGCTCGCATCTCGAACCGCCAGCCACTGATTGAGCATTCCCACGAAGCTCGTGTAGATGAAGTTGGCGAGCTCCATAATGCGCGGCTCGTCCTCGGGGCGGACATCGGTCGCCGCGCGCAACGAGTCCGCGTAGAGCAACAAGAATTCGTGGTCCTTCTCGCGCGCCATGTGCTCCGCATGAGGATGCCGCAGCACGTAGAGCGTCATTTCCTGCAGCGCTAGCTGCTCACCCGGAGCCTTTTCAATCTCGCTCCAGATAAACCGGAGCAGATCCGCTATGCGGTCGTGCAATTTCTGCGGCACTGCAAAATGCTTGGCGAGGGTGGCACGGTAGTTTGCGACGAGAACCTCCATGACCTTGAAGAGAATCTCCTCCTTGTCATGAAAATGGTAATGCAGCGTGGCGACGTTGACACCCGCAGCTTCGGCGATCTTGCGCGTCGTCGCGTGGTACACGCCGTCAGCAATCATCACCTTGAGCGCCGCGTCGATGATCTGCTCGCGCCGGCCGTCGCTGTTGGGGCGCGCGAAGGTCTTTCGTATCACTCGCTGGTTCATGGCATTGATGTTGCTGCGCCGCATCGACAAATCAAGTTCTTTTCGGATCTATTGGCAGTAATTTTCCGATCCGCTCCTCCATTGCAGTTGCGGCGGCGAGGCAGCGTTCCTCCTTGAATCGGCCGGACACGATCTGCACCCCCGCTGGCGCGCCGGCGGCAGAACCCGCGGGCACCGATATCGCAGGCAAGGCCAGCCCCGCGATGGACGACAAGGGTGTGAATGCCTGGGAAATCACCGCCAGCGCTTCGGGGCCGGCGAGATCGTGATCGATCGGAAAGGTGGGCTGCAGCGACGTGGGCGTGAGGATCACCGGATATTTTTCCAGGAAGATCGCCCATTCGCGCTGAATCGATAGCCGGCGTTCCCAGGCGCGATGCAGGCTCGCGGCATCAAGCACCGGAAAATTCGCCGAAGTGTCGGTGAACGAGCGTCGGAACGCTTCGTCACCGAGTCCAAACATGACCTCTCGAACCGGGCCGCTGCATTCTGCATAGAGCATCGCCATCCAAAGTTCTGCGATCTCGGCCAATCGCGGCGGCGGCACTTCTTCGACGACATAGCCCGCATCTTCCAGCCAGGCCGCGGCCTTCCTCACCATGGCGACAATTTCCGGCGCGGTCCCGAACTCCTTCTCGCCGCTAAATAGCGCAACTCTGCAGGGCTGGCGATGATCTTCGTTCATCACCGGCGCCGGCACCTGCCAGGGATCGCGATGATCGGGCCTCCCGAGAGCTTCGAGGCCGATGCGAACGTCGCGCACCGACCGCGCCAACAGTCCTTCGGTGGCGCCGATCTGCAGGCAGAGGGATTTCTCCACCGGCTGCGAGGGATTGTAGCTCGGCACCCGGCCGACCGTGGGCCGCATGCCGTAGACGCCACACGCACCCGCGGGCAGCCGCAACGATCCCGCGACGTCGTTGCCATGGGCCAGGGTGCCGATGCCCACCGCGGTTGCCGCGCCCGCGCCGCCGCTCGAGCCGCCCGGCGAGAGCTTCGGATCCCACGGATTGCGCGTAATCCCGTGCAGGTCGTTGCCGGTGAACCAGCGGTAGGAGAACGCGGGAATGTTGGTCCGCCCGATGATGATCGCGCCGGCACGGCGAAGCGCCGCAACCGGCGCACTGTCCTCGGACGCCAAGGCGTCCTTCATCGCGACCAGGC
>JBKQQE010000033.1:0-9122 GCA_052326245.1 Xanthobacteraceae bacterium
GACTCCACCAGGGTGTCACGGCGCTTGTGGTAGGTGTCGCGCATCTCGCGAATGCAATCATCCGGTCCGTTGAGCGCCGCGGTGGCCGCGACCTGCACCGGCGTGAAGGCGCCGTAGTCGAGATAGGACTTGACCCGGGCGAGCGCGGCGATGATGCGTTCGTTGCCCACCGCGAAACCCATGCGCCAGCCAGCCATGGAATAGGTCTTCGACATCGAGGTGAATTCGACGGTGACGTCGATCGCGCCCGGCACCTGCAGCACCGACGGCGGCGGATTACCGTCGAAATAAAGCTCGGCATAGGCGAGATCCGACAGGATGAAGATCTCGTGCTTCTTCGCGAAAGCCACCAGGTCCTTGTAGAAGTCGAGCGTCGCCACGTAGGCCGTGGGGTTCGACGGATAACAGACCACCAGCGCGATCGGCTTGGGAATCGAGTGGATGATCGCCCGCTCCAGCGCCTCGAAAAGCTGCGGGGTCGGCTCCGCCGGCACGGAGCGGATCACGCCGCCCGCCATCAGGAAGCCGAAGGCGTGGATCGGATAGCTGGGATTGGGCACCAGCACGACGTCGCCCGGCGCGGTGATCGCCTGGGCAACGTTGGCAAAGCCCTCCTTCGAGCCCAGCGTGGCCACGATCTGGGTATCCGGGTTCAGCTTGACCCCGAACCGGCGCTCGTAATAGCCGGCCTGGGCCTTGCGCAGCCCGGTGATGCCGCGCGACGCGGAATACCGGTCGGTTCGCGGCTTACCCAGGGTTTCCTTTAGCTTTTCAATGACATGCGGCGGCGTCGGCAAGTCGGGATTGCCCATGCCCATATCAATGATATCGGCCCCCGCATTGCGCGCGGCTGCCTTGGCCCGGTTGACCTGTTCGAAGACGTAAGGCGGCAGACGGCGAATGCGGTAAAATTCTTCCATGGATCTCGGCTCCGAACCCAGCGAATGGCAATTCGCTCATTCGCGGATGAATCGGGCTCTTTTTAGCACGGTGGCTCCCCAGCACTAGTGCCGGTTCTAACATTCGCATCACGTTGAGGCTGGCCCGAAAGCCGGCTCCGGCGCATTGAAACTTCACAATTTTTCTAGGGGTAACAGGCCACGCGCCAGAGGCAGGCAACGGTATCATCATGGGGCAAAGCCCTCCCGACTCAAGCCGGGGCCAGGCGGAGCTTACTGGTCCGAGCCCTTGTCCTGCGACTTGGCGGGATGCCCCGCGACCGCTGCCTGGCGATCGCGCGCCTGGATCAGATCGGTTTCGATCTTGGCCTGGTCCGCAGGGTCCAGCGTGGGCTCGGTCCGCGCCGCAGGCATGTCGTGAACTGCCGGATAGACCGCGGCATCGGTCGGCCGCGCCGGCGCCCCGGCCGGAACGCCGATCAACGGCAGATCCGCCACCGGGATCGAGCAGCCGCCCAGCGCGCAACCGATCAGCAGCAGCACCGCGCCGACACCAAATCGATGACTGGCCTTTTCCAAACGTTGTCCCCACATCGGGCTGCTTCGCGTCTGCCAAGCCCGTTTCCGACTCGTGTGGCGATTTATCACGCCAAACGATTAATAATCTCGATGATCCATTACAGCCGCCGGATGGGGCGCCAATATGTCGGGCGCCCAAATACCCTTCGGCGGTGCAGCACAATGAATTCTCGCTTCGGCTCGGAACTGTGCCATCATTACTATAATTATGGTCTCTGCCGACCTCGAGTTCCTGCAGCGTGCAAGCCCGGACATGACTGACGTTGTCGATACCTTGAAAGCCGGAGCTGGAAAGAGCTTCGACGCCGAAGCCTTCGCCCGCAACCTTGCCCGCGCCATGGAAAGCAGCGGCCAGGCGCTTGCCGCATTCCTGAAATCCAAGGAGGGCGTGCCGCCGGACGAGGCGCCGAGCGAACTGAACGAAATCGTCAAGACGTTGGGGGCGGTGGCCGAGTATTGGCTCACCGATAACGCGCGGGCGACCGACCTGCAGCTCAAGCTGGGAAAATCCTATCTCGACCTGTGGGGCTCGTCGATGCGTCGCCTCGTCGGCGAACAGGTTCCGCCGACGATTTCGCCGGCGCCCCGGGACAAGCGATTCCAGGATCCAGAGTGGAAATCCAATCAGTTTTTCGACTTCGTGATGCAGCTCTATCTGCTGACGACGCAGTGGGCGTTCGAGGTTGTGCGCAACGCCGACGGGCTCGATCCGCACACCCGCAAGAAGGCGGAGTTCTATGTCCAGCAAATCACCAACGCGTTGGCCCCCTCCAATTTCGTCCTGACCAATCCGGAAGTGCTGCGCGAAACGGTCTCCTCGAGCGGCGAGAACCTGGTTCGCGGCATGCGGATGCTGGCCGAGGACGTGGTCGCCGGACATGGACAACTGAAGATCCGCCAATCGGCGCACGAGGACCTCAATGTCGGGGAGCAGCTCGCCAACACCCCCGGCGAGGTGATCTTCCAGAACGAGCTGATGCAGCTGATCCAGTACCATCCGACCACGGAAACGGCGCTGCGCACGCCGCTGCTGATCGTGCCGCCGTGGATCAACAAGTTCTATATTCTGGATCTCAACGCGCAAAAATCCTTCATCAGGTGGTGCGTCGACCAGGGCATCACGGTGTTCGTGATTTCGTGGGTCAATCCGGACAAGCAGCTCGGCGACAAGACGTTCGACGACTACATGAGGCAAGGCCCGCTCGCCGCGATGGATGCCATCGAGAAGGCCACCGGCGAGATGAAGGTCCATACCATGGGCTACTGCGTCGGCGGCACCCTGCTGGCGTCGACGCTGGCGTGGCTCGCGGCGAAGCGGCGCGTCCGGGTGACATCGGCGACGTTCCTCGCCGCCCAGGTCGATTTCACCCATGCCGGCGAGTTGCTGGTGTTCGTGGACGAGAACCAGATTTCAGCGCTGGAGCGCGAGATGAACCGCGCCGGCGTGCTCGAAGGCAGCAAGATGGCGATGGCCTTCAACATGCTGCGATCGAACGACCTGATCTGGTCCTATGTCGTCAGCAACTATCTCAAGGGCCAGCAGCCCGCGGCGTTCGACCTGCTGCACTGGAATTCCGACGCCACCCGCATGCCGGCGGCAAATCACTCGTTCTACCTGCGCAACTGCTACCTGGAAAACCGGCTGTCGGCGGGCACCATGGTGCTCGACAACACCCTGCTCGATCTCTCCAAGGTCAAGGTGCCGGTCTACAACCTGGCGACACGGGAAGATCACATCGCGCCGGCGGACTCGGTGCTGTACGGGTCACAGTTTTTCGGCGGCCCGGTGCGCTTCGTGCTCGCCGGTTCGGGCCACATCGCCGGCGTGGTCAACCCGCCCGCGCTCGGCAAATATCAGTACTGGGTCAACGACAAGGCCCATGACCTGCCGCTCTCCGAATGGCTCAAGACCGCCGAGGAGCACAAGGGCTCGTGGTGGCTGGACTGGCGCCAATGGATCGAGGACCTCGACGCGGAGCAAGTGCCGGCCCGCACCGTCGGCACTGAAGCGCTTCCCCCGATCGAGCACGCCCCGGGCAGCTATGTCAGGGTCCGCGCCTAGTTCGCGAATGCGCCGCACCGTTTGACGAACTCGGGACAACCCGCACCGGGCACGGCGTGCCACGGGCGCGGTTATGGGGGCACAGCGGCGCGAATTCCACTGCGCCGGAAAATGTTCTATGAAGGACGCCGAGTTCGACCGCATCCATCAGCGCCGGAGATTGCAATGACCCGCGAATTGTTTTGGCTGACCCTCACCATCATTCTCACCGGCGTGCTGTGGGTGCCCTATATCCTCAACCGCTGCCAGGTGCGGGGCCTGAGCGGCGCGATGGCCAATCCGTCGCGCAACGACAAACCCCAGTCCGAATGGGCCAACCGGATGATGTTCGCGCACGACAACGCGATCGAAAACCTGGCCATCTTCGCGCCGCTGGTGCTGATCCTCAACGACATCGACTATTCCAGCCGATGGACGGTGCTCGCCTGCGCGGTGTATTTCTGGGCCCGGCTGGCCCATGTGATCGTCTACGCGCTCGGCATCCCGGTGTTCCGCACCCTGGCCTTCGTCGTCGGCGTCTGCGCCCAGGCGGTGCTGGTGCTGGGGATCTTCAAGGTTCTGTAGGCGCCGACCCCAGACGGTTGCGGCAAAGCCGTGCGCGCGTTTGGTCGCGCCCGGCTTCGACCGCGTGACGTCTCGACGCTCGCTCAGGGAAACATCGCCGGCTGATCAATGGCGAGCGTTTCGGCAAACCCGAGCATGAGATTCATGTTCTGAACGGCCTGCCCCGACGCGCCCTTGGTCAGGTTGTCGAGCGTCGATACGATGATCGCCCGTCCCGGAATCCGATCGGCGGCGACCCCGATGAAGGTCATGTTGGAGCCGCGCACGTGCCGCGTCTGCGGCGTCTTGCCGAACGGCAGGACGAACACGAACGGCTCCTTGGCGTAGTGCTCCGCAAGCAGGGCATGAAGGTCCTGCGCGGTCTTGCCGCGCCGGCCGCGTAGGTAGATCGTCGAAAGAATTCCCCGGTTCATCGGCAGCAAATGCGGCGTGAAGCTGACGACGACCTCCTTGCCGGCCGCCTTGGAGAATTCCTGGTCGAGTTCGGACATGTGGCGGTGGTGACCGACGCCATAGGCGTGGAAACCTTCCGACACCTCGGAAAACAGCATCTCTTCCTTGGCCGCCCGTCCAGCGCCGGTCATGCCTGACTTGGCGTCGATGACGATTTCATCGGTCTCGATCGCCTTTTCCTTCAGCAGCGGAATCAGCGGCAGCAGTGCGCAGGAGGTGTAGCAACCGGGATTGGCGACGAGACGTGCCTTCTTGACGTCGCGCCGGTACACCTCGACAAGACCGTAGACGGCCTCTTGCTGCAGCTCGATCGCGTGATGGTCGTGACCGTACCACTTTGCATAGGCCTCGGGGCTCTGCAGCCGGAAGTCTGCCGACAGGTCGACGATCCTGAGCTGCGGCGCTTTCGACAGCACGTCCTTGATGACGGTTTGCGTGGTGCCGTGCGGCAGGGCGCAAAAGATCAGATCGAGGCCGGCGTTCGGCCAGTCGATGCCGTCGATCGCGGTGAGAGGCGGCAAGCCGTAGGGCGCGAATTGCGGGAACACGTCGCCCATGGCCTGCCCCGCCCGACGATCGGCGGTCAGCAATGTGATCTCGACCTTCGGGTGTCGCAACAGCAAGCGGACCAATTCCGCTCCGGTGTAACCGGAGGCGCCAAGGATGCCGACCTTCTTTTTCTCAGCCATGATCTTTGTGTCCTAAGATCTCTGTGTTCCAAGGATAGTCGCGGGCGAATGGCCCGAACGCTCCCGTCGAGGCGGCGGCAACCGCGATCAAGGAAACGCGCGAGGCAGAACGCCGACGGACGCGGTGTTGCGGCAAGTTGGAGGAGAACACAAGCTGCCGCAGACCGTATTCCGGCGGCGGCGTAACGATCTTATGCGCGCACGCCCGCCCCTGCCGCGAAGCGGCGACGGCGGATCGTGGAAAAGGTGGCGGCATCGATCATGGCCGCTCGTATAAGTCTCCCCTGCCCGATCGTCAAGACGGCCGCGCCGCTGTCATGCGTGCGTCATGGAGGCGCCACGCGATCAAATCGCGTTCCAGAACCAGGTCGCGATCCGGGAGATGATGTCGCCGAACACCAGAAGCGACGCCGACCAAACGAAGGCCGACGTGAAATTGGCGACCTGAAAGCGCCCATAGGGCATCTCGAAAATGCCGGCCACCAGCGGCACCGACGCCCGCAGCGGCCCGAAAAACCGGCCAATGAAAATCGAGGGGACCCCCCAGTCGAGCACGAAGGCTTCGCCGCGCGGCAAAAGCTGGGGGTAGCGCGACAGCGGCCACATCTGCGCCACCCGTTCCTTGAAGGTGAATCCGAACCAGTACGAAATCCAGTCGCCGCAGGCGGCGCCGAACCCCCCGGCGATGCAGATCGGCCAAAAACTGATTCCGCTCGGACCGATCAATGCGCCGATCCCCACCAGCGCGCCCCAGGCGGGAATCAGCAGCGACAGAAAGGCGAGCGATTCCCCGAACGCGAGCACGAACACGATGGGCGCCGCCCAGTCCTGATGGTCGCGCACGAAATCGATAATCGGCCGCACCACATCTTCCATCCCTACGGCCTCAATCGATGATCATGAACTGATCCTTATCCCTTAACGAGTTTGAACGCTGAATCACATCAGGTCAAAATCCCGGGAGTGATCACCTCGGCTGGTCACCTTGCCTTGTAACCTTGCTTTGGTCCCGCTGCGGTGCGAGATCAGGTCGGCCGATGCCTTGCATCGACCGTCATGGCCAATCCGCGACGCCCCCGCCGCGCGGCCCCACCGCCACATTGCGTGCCCCATCCATGGCATATTGAACAGTAGCGATTCGCCCCAAAGCGCCCAAGATTCTGAAGAAACATGTCTAAACCTTTGAAACCAAAGAAGAACGAAAAAGCAGGCGATCTCTTCGGCGCGGCCCCGAAAGGGCGTGCGGCCGCCGCCAAGCCGGCCCCCCGCGCCTCGTCAGCCGAAGCGGGATATACCGCGCGCGACATCGAGGTGCTCGAAGGGCTCGAGCCGGTCCGGCGCCGCCCGGGCATGTATATCGGCGGTACCGACGAAAAGGCGCTGCACCATCTGTTCGCCGAGGTCATCGACAACTCGATGGACGAGGCGTTGGCCGGACACGCGACCTTCATCGAGGTCTCGCTGTCGGCCGACGGCTTCCTCACGGTCAGCGACAACGGCCGCGGCATACCGGTCGATCCGCATCCGAAATTTCCGAAGAAGTCCGCCCTCGAAGTCATCATGTGCACGCTGCACTCCGGCGGCAAGTTCGACTCCAAGGTGTACGAGACCTCGGGCGGTCTGCACGGCGTCGGCGTTTCCGTGGTCAACGCGCTGTCGTCCCGGCTCGAAGTCGAGGTCGCGCGCGACCAGAAGCTGTACCGGATGGCGTTCGAGCGCGGCCACCCCAAGGGCAAGCTCGAAGAGCTCGGCAAGGTCCATAACCGTCGCGGCACCCGCATCCGCTTCAAACCCGACGCCGACATCTTCGGCGCCAAGGCGAGCTTCAAGCCGCAACGCCTGTTCAAGATGACGCGGTCGAAGGCCTATCTGTTCGGCGGCGTCGAGATCCGCTGGCAGTGCGATCCGGAACTGCTGCGCGGCATCGACGATGTGCCGGCCGAGGATACATTCCACTTTCCCGGCGGGCTGAAGGACTATCTCGCGGCGGCAATCCACGCCGATACCCTGGTGCATCCCGACATCTTCTCCGGCAAGTCGGGACGCAATGGCGCGCACGGCGCCTGCGAGTGGGCGGTGGCGTGGACCGCCGACGCCGACGGATTTCTGTCGTCCTACTGCAACACGGTGCCGACGCCCGACGGCGGCACCCATGAGTCCGGCATGCGCAGCGCGCTGCTGCGCGGCCTCAAGGACCACGCCGAGCGCGTCGGCCAGGGCAAACGCGCGGCCTCCATCACCTCCGAAGACGTCATGGTCGGGGCCGCGGTCATGCTTTCGGTCTTCGTCCGCGAACCGGAGTTTCAGGGCCAGACCAAGGATCGCCTGGCCACCGCCGAAGCCCAGAAAATCGTCGAGCAGGCGATCAAGGATCCGTTCGATCACTGGCTGTCCGGCAATCCGGTGCAGGCCAACAAGCTGCTGGAATTCGTGGTCGAGCGCTCCGAGGAGAGACTGCGCCGGCGCCAGGAAAAGGAAATCTCGCGCAAGACCGCGGTGCGCAAGCTGCGGCTGCCCGGAAAGCTCGCCGACTGCACCAACACCGCGGCGGAGGGCTCCGAGCTCTTCATCGTCGAGGGCGACAGCGCCGGCGGCAGCGCCAAACAGGCGCGCGATCGCAAGACCCAGGCGATCCTGCCGCTGCGCGGCAAGATCCTCAATGTCGCGTCCGCAGGGAAAGACAAGCTTGCCGGCAATCAGCAGATCGCCGACCTGATGCAGGCGATCGGCTGCGGCACCGGCGCGCAGTACCGCCAGGAAGACCTGCGTTACGGCCGCATCATCATCATGACCGACGCCGACGTGGACGGCGCGCACATCGCGTCGCTCCTGATCACGTTCTTCTACCGCCAGATGCCGCGACTGATCGACGAGGGTCACCTGTATCTCGCGATCCCGCCGCTCTACCGGCTGTCAAATGGCAGCAAGACATTCTATGCGCGCGACGATGCCCACAAGGACGAAATCCTGAAGCGGGAATTCAACGCCAACGCCAAGGTCGAGGTCGGACGGTTCAAGGGGCTCGGCGAAATGATGCCGTCGCAGCTCAAGGAGACCACGATGGACCCGGTCAAACGCACCATGCTGCGGGTGGTCTTGCTGCCGGACGACCGCGAAGGCACCGCCGACTCGGTGGAGCGCCTGATGGGCACTCGCGCGGAAGCACGCTTTGCGTTCATTTCGGAAAAGGCCGAATTCGCAAACGAGGATCTTCTGGACGTTTGATCGTCCCGGAGGATTCATGATCCGAGGTCACGGAAGTCTTTCCATTGCCACAACGTTTGATTGCATTTCCAGTCAGTTTGCCGGCCGCAAACCGCACCGAACGGGTGGCCCCGAACGCTTCGCGCTGGCCATTTCGACCTGGTTGAGCCAAACTTCAATCTTCAAAGAGTTCAGCGTCAACGGAATTCGTTACAGGTGAACCGCGAGATGGGTTGCGCGGCGAATAGAGGGGCGCAAGATTAATGTCACTACGTGGACCATTGCTCATCGTCGGCATCCTCGCGCTCGTCATCGGCGCGATCTGGATCGGCCAGGGCACCGGGTTGTTTCCCTATCCCGCCTCCAGCTTCATGATCGGGCAGCCTCCCTGGGTCTATTACGGGGCCGGTCTCGTCATCGTGGGCCTCGTATTGATCGGCCTGTCCCGCCGGCGCTGAGGCTGCCGGACCGCGCACCTTGCCGTCGCGATCCGGGCGGTGAAATAGTTGCAGCTATGCGCCTGTGAACGGCTGGGCCATCGGGCTCCGCACGCGTTCCGGCCGCACCCCCAGACCGACCAGGCGCGCCGTCAGCCCCTGCAGCCAGGGCGATGCATCGATCAAGCGAAGCGGCAGCGGCGCCCGGAACCTGGCTTCGGCGAGCGCTGGCAAG
>JBKQQE010000034.1:0-4760 GCA_052326245.1 Xanthobacteraceae bacterium
AAGTTCGGTCTACAATCTGAACGAAGGCGTCGCGCGGCTCTACAAGCTGCTGCCTGACGGTCGCAGGCAGATCGTGGGTTTTGCACTGCCTGGAGATTTCCTGGGGCTGACGCCCCACGAGCGATACAGTTTCTCGGCGGACGCAATCGGGCCCGCCATCGTATGCCGCTTCTCGAAGAGTGCGTTTTTGAGTTTCGTCGAGAGCAAACCGCGGATCCTCCGCCGGATGAACGAATTCACGTCGCGCGAGCTCAGCCTGGCCCAGGACCAGATGCTGCTGCTTGGTCGGCGATCCGCCGAAGAGAAGGTCGCCGCCTTCGTCGTCGGCTGGCGCGACCGGGTCGAGCAGCACGGGATGTTCTCGAAGACGCTTCCTCTGCCCATGAGCCGCCAGGATATCGCCGACTTTCTCGGGCTTACCATCGAGACCGTCAGCCGGACGTTCACCAAGCTCGAGCGCAACAAGATGATCGTCATCGTGCCGGGCGGCATTCGCATGCTCGACAGCAAGCGCGTCGAGGCGATGGCCGCGGCGTAGGGCCGGGGCGGCGGAGATGGTCCCGATGCAATTGATCAGTTTGATCCGTATCAAGGCCCGTCCCGGACGAGGCTCCATACGGTTCGCAAGTGACAGGAGGCCGCAATGCCCGTCGTTCCGATTCTGCTCGTCTTCGCGTTCGCGCTGGTGATCTTCGCCAGTTATTTCGCTTCCGGATTGCCCAAGGCCAAGCCGGTTCCGCAACGGCGCCCGCGCTTCGGCGGACGGGGTGGCGATCGTCGTATTTCTTGATTTGGAGGCGATCGCGTGACCGCTGAAGCTGCAAGAGCCGCTGTCCGCCGCTATGCGCGATTGCAGGTGCCGCGATATACTTCCTATCCGACGGCCGCCGAATTCTCGCCGAATGTGTCGGAGGACGATCACCGCCGGCTGTTGCGCGGTCTCGACACCTCGGAGGCGATTTCTCTCTATCTCCACGTGCCGTACTGCCGTGACATTTGTTTCTATTGCGGCTGTCATGCCAAGAAGGCCATTCGCGACGACGTCATCGACGGCTATCGGCTGGCGCTGGAGCGGGAGATCGAGCTGGTCGGCCGAACCATCGACAAGCCGCTCCGGGTGGCCCGGCTGCATTGGGGTGGGGGCACGCCGAGCGTGCTGGGGCCGACGGGGCTGGCTTCGGTGATCGGCGCCTTGCGCCGCCACTTCGCGTTCGAGGCCGATTTCGAGCATGCGATCGAGCTGGATCCCCGGTTCGTCACGGATTCACTTGCCAAGGGCCTGGCGGATCTTCGGGTCAACCGCGCCAGCCTCGGCGTGCAGGACGTCAACCCGGCGGTTCAGGCCGCGATCGGGCGTTTGCAGCCGCTGCAGGTGGTCGAATCGGCGGTCGCGCGGCTGCGGTCCGCGGGCATCAACCACATCAATTTCGATCTGATCTACGGATTGCCCCTGCAGACCGTGGAGTCGCTGCGGAAAACCTGCGCCACCGTGGCCGCGCTCGCGCCGGATCGGATTGCCTATTATGGCTATGCCCATATTCCGGAACGCCGGGCCAATCAGCGCCAGATCGAAGTGGCGACGCTGCCGGGAGCCGACGCGCGGTTCGAGCAGGCCGAGGTGCTGGCCAACGAGTTCCGGGACCGGGGCTACGTCAAGATCGGCATCGATCATTTTGCCAGGCCGGAAGACTCGCTGGCTCGGGCGGCCGCAACTGGCACCTTGCACCGCAATTTTCAGGGCTATACCGACGACGACCGTACCGTTCTGGTCGGGTTTGGCGCGTCCGCCATTTCGCAGTTTCCGGACGGCTACCTGCAGAACATCGCTGATGTTCCGCGTTACCTGCGGACGATCAACGAGGGACGGCTTGCCACCGCGCGCGGTTGCCGGGTGGACGCTGCTGCGCGCGTGCGCGCCAGGATCATCGAAAGCCTGCTGTGCCAGTTCACGGTCGACCTGAACGCGATCGCGCCAGGGGTCGATTTCCACGAAGAGCTCGGCATGCTCGAGACTTTCGTCGCAGACGGTCTTGCGACTGTCTCCGACGGGGTCGTCACCATCGGCGACGAGGGGCGCACGGTCGCGCGCGTCATTGCCGCTGTATTTGACACTTATTATCGGGAGCGAACCGGTCGGTTCAGCGTGGCTGTCTAGCGACCGGAGCCGGCGCTGTGGAACCGAATCATCAGCGCGAGTAATCGCATCGACGAATCTCCGCGGCGCCCGTGCACCAATTCGCATTCGGCATCCCGCGAATCAGGCTCATATTTCGAGCACCGCGTTCCTAGTCAGGCAAAACCGCGGCTTCCTGTTCAGTTCGGGCAATGCGCTCACGCTAGTTTGATTTCGATCAATCCTTTCGTGGCGGAATTGCGATTAATGACACGACGTAGATAACCGTGAAGTGGGGCGCTATGACACAGCCAGAAGCTGCAAAACGGATGACGATAGGCGAAACCTGTCTGGCGCTGATTTTCGCGCTGGCGGTGCTGCTCTGTATATACGCTGCCTCTCAGGCGCATGATGCGGCGTTTGCATTCCACGCCTATGTGAGCGCGGCCGCCAGCGCGGTGGCCGTCCTCGTGATTTTCAATCGCTACTTCGAGCGGCCGGCCGCGCGGCCGCCGCAGGAGATCGACGGTCGCCCCAACTACAATTTTGGGCCTATCAAGTTTTCCGCCGTGATGGCGGTGTTCTGGGGAATCGCCGGGTTCCTGGTCGGGCTGGTGATTGCGCTGCAGCTCGCCTGGCCCGTGCTGAATTTCGACCTGCCCTGGACTTCGTTCGGCCGGTTGCGGCCTTTGCATACGTCGGCGGTGATCTTCGCATTCGGCGGCAACGTGCTGCTCGCGACCTCGTTCTATGTCGTGCAGAAGACTTCCCGGGTCCGCTTGGCTGGTGACCTCGCGCCCTGGTTCGTCGTCGTCGGGTACAATTTCTTCATCCTGATCGCGGGCACGGGCTATCTGCTTGGGGTCACGCAAGGCAAGGAATATGCCGAACCCGAATGGTATGCCGACCTCTGGCTGACGATCGTCTGGGTGACCTATTTGCTGGTGTTCCTCGCGACGCTGATCAAGCGCAAGGAGCCGCACATCTACGTGGCGAACTGGTTCTACCTGGCGTTCATCGTCACCATTGCGGTGCTGCATCTCGGAAACAATCCCGCGTTGCCGGTGTCGGTGTTCGGATCGAAGTCCTACATTGTCTGGGGCGGCGTCCAGGATGCCATGTTCCAGTGGTGGTACGGCCACAACGCGGTCGGCTTCTTCCTGACCGCCGGCTTCCTGGCCATCATGTACTACTTCATCCCGAAGCGCGCGGAGCGGCCGATCTATTCCTATCGACTGTCCATCGTTCACTTCTGGGCGCTGATCTTCCTCTATATCTGGGCAGGCCCGCATCATCTGCACTATACGGCGCTGCCGGACTGGGCGCAGACGCTCGGCATGACGTTCTCCATCATGCTGTGGATGCCGTCATGGGGCGGAATGATCAACGGTCTGATGACGCTGTCGGGCGCCTGGGACAAGCTGCGGACCGATCCGGTGCTGCGCATGCTGGTGGTGTCGGTGGCCTTCTACGGCATGTCGACCTTCGAAGGGCCGATGATGTCCATCAAGGTCGTCAATTCGCTCAGCCACTATACGGACTGGACCATCGGGCACGTTCATTCGGGCGCGCTAGGCTGGGTCGGCTTCGTGTCCTTCGGCGCGCTGTACTGCCTGGTGCCGTGGCTGTGGAACCGGCGCCTGTACAGCCTCAAGCTCGTCAACTGGCACTTCTGGATCGCAACGATCGGCATCGTGCTCTACATCTCGGCGATGTGGGTGTCGGGGATCCTGCAGGGTCTGATGTGGAGGGCCTATACCTCGCTCGGCTTCCTTGAATATTCCTTCATCGAAACCGTCGATGCGATGCATCCCTTCTACGTGATCCGTGCCGCGGGTGGTGCGCTCTTCCTGATCGGCGCGCTGATCATGGCTTACAATCTTTGGATGACGGTGCGTGCCGGCGAGGTTTCGGAAACCGAAGCTCCGCGCGTCGCGCTGTCTCCGGCGGAATAAGGGGCGATCACATGTCGTTTTGGACTCGTCATCAAGTCTTCGAGAAGAACTCGATCATCCTTGTGGTCGGAATTCTCGCCGTGGTCGCCATCGGCGGCATCGTTGAAATCGCTCCGCTGTTCTACCTGAAGAGCACGATCGAGAAGGTGGATGGGATACGACCATATACACCGCTCGAGCTGGCCGGGCGCAACATCTACGTCCGCGAGGGGTGCTACCTCTGCCATTCGCAGATGATCCGTCCGCTACGCGACGAGGTCGAGCGCTACGGCCACTTCTCGCTGGCGGCGGAGAGCATGTATGACCATCCGTTCCAGTGGGGTTCCAAGCGCACCGGGCCGGACCTTGCGCGGGTCGGCGCCAAGTACTCCGACGAATGGCATGTCACGCATCTGAAAAATCCGCGGGCGATCGTGCCGCAGTCGGTGATGCCGGGCTATCCGTTCCTGGCCAGAAACGAAGTCGATGCCGGCCAGATGGCGGATCACCTCCGGACCCAGCGGATTGTCGGCGTGCCCTATACCGACGATCAGATTCAGAATGCCGCTGCCGATCTCAAGGCCCAAGTGGATCCTGACAGCGCTGGCGCGGAAGCATTCCTGAAGCGCTATCCAAAGGCTGTCGCCCGCAATTTCGACGGCAAACCTGGCAACCCGACCGAAATGGACGCGCTGATCGCCTATCTGCAGATG
>JBKQQE010000035.1:0-3162 GCA_052326245.1 Xanthobacteraceae bacterium
GAAGCGGACTGCCCGAGCTATGGCGCCCCCGTCTACACGCCGTTCGGGGACGAGGGTCGCGCTATGCTGCAGATCGTGCACGATGTCGCGCCCGGAGCGAGTCTCTCGTTCTACACCGCGCAGACGAGCGAAGCGGATTTCGCCAATGGCATCGTCGCGCTCGCGGCGGCGGGAGCCAAGGTCATCGCCGACGACGTCGGATACTTCGACGAGCCGTTCTTTCAAGATGGCATCCTCGCCCAGGCGGTCGATACTGTCGAAGGAAGCGGGGTGGCCTATTTCTCGGCGGCCGGTAACGACGGCAACGCCTCGTATGAAAATACGGCGCCGAGCTTTGCCACACTCGCGACCACGGGCTCCGGGAGCGGCGAATACTTGTTGAATTTCGATATCTCCGGCGCCACCACGACCACCGCTTTGCCGCTGACGCTGGATCCGATGGAGCCCGGCGAGTTCACGGCCATCGTCGTCGAGTGGGATCAGCCTTATGTGACCGGTTCGCCCGATAGCGGGGGTGCCACGAGCCGCATCGATGTATGCGTGACCGGCGCGACCGGCGTTTATACCATCCAGAATAACGATGGCAATGACGTCACCTGTACCGGCCCGAATGCGGCCGGAGTCGATCCCGTGCAAATCCTAATCATCGCCAATCCGGCGAACGCGAGCGCCAGCACGCCGAAGGAAACTCTCAATCTCGTCATAGGGCTGGCGGATGGCGCGCCGGCACCCGGCCGGGTGAAAGTCGCTGTCGAGACCGACGGGCAAAGCGATCCTCCCATCACGCAGTTCGCAACCAACAGCGCGACGATTCAGGGTCATCCGGGGGCTGCCGGTGCGGCTGCCGTGGGCGCGGCGTTCTATTTCCAGACGCCGGATTGCGGGACGAACCCGGCGGTCCCCGAGTCGTATTCATCGCAAGGCGGTGCGCCCATGTTGTTCGACGCCACCGGCGCCAGGTTGGCGACGCCGGTCGTCAGGCAGAAGCCCGATTTTACCGGGCCCGACGGAGGCAACGACACCTTTCTGGGATTCACGCTGGCGTCTGCAGGTATCAGCGGCTCGAACGGCGAGCTGTCGACGACCACCGCCGCGTGCCAAAATAATCCCGGCTATCCGAATTTCTTCGGGACATCGGCGGCCACTCCGCACGTGGCGAGCATCGCCGCGTTGATGCTGCAGGCAAATTCCGCTCTGTCGCCGGCGCAGATCTATACGGCGCTTCGAAGCAGCGCGCTGCCCATGGGCGGTACCGCGGGATTCAATTTCACGTCGGGCTTCGGCTTCGTTCAGGCTGATGCGGCGTTCGCGTTGATACCGCCTGGCGCGCCGACGATGTCGACGTCCGCCAGCTCCGTGGTCTTGGGAAGCCCCGCGACGATTACCTGGTCGTCGATCAATGCGACGAGTTGTTCGGCGTCGGAAAGCTGGAGCGGGTCGCTGGCGACCAGTGGTTCGAAAACCGTGATTCCATCAGCGGTGGGCACCGCGACTTATGCGCTGAAGTGTGCGAATGCGTCGGGATCCTCGGCGGCTAGTTCAGTCAGTGTGACGGCCACTGCCGCGGCCGCCCCTCAATCGGTTCCGACCGCTGCCGCCCCACAATCCAGTTCCGGCGGCGGCGGCAGCTGCGGATTGGGCATGCTCCTTGGGCTCGGCGAAATCGCCCTCGTGCGCGTGTGGCGCACGAGGCTCCACAACGCTCATCGATTCTCGAGCCGCCGATCCTCGATGCCGGCGCTGGGACTGCACGACCACACGTGAACTTTGAAGCCGGCGTCGCCGCTATGGCATGCCGGTGCACATGCGAGCGTTGCGCGCCGGCCCCCGCCTTTTCTCGCGCACGCTGGGCTTGGACACAGTATGGTAGCAACTCGGCTATCCGGGTGAACACCATGAACAGCAATTCCACGGCGATGGAGCGATCGGCAATTCGGAACGCCGCCGGCAAAAAGTCGGCGGGCTGGCAGAGTCTTGCCGCGCTCGGCGTCGTGTTCGGGGACTTGGGGACGAGCCCGCTCTATACGCTGCAGACGGTGGTGCAGGCTACCGGCGGCCAATTCACGACGCAAAGCGCGCTCGGGGTGCTGTCGTTGATCGTGTGGACGCTGATCATCACGATTTCGATCAAATATTGCCTCTTCGTCATGCGCGCTGATAACCACGGCGAAGGCGGAATTCTGGCATTGATGTCGTTGATCGGCGCCAACGGCTTTACGCCGGGACTCAAAGCGCTCACGACCATGGGTCTGCTGGGCGCCGCGCTGATCTATGGAGACGGCGTCATTACGCCCGCCATCTCGGTATTGAGCGCGCTCGAGGGTATCAATGTCGTCAGCGAATCGTTCAAACCGTTCGTCATGCCCACGGCGGTCGCAATTTTGATCGGCTTGTTTGCTGCGCAGCGCTACGGCACGGAGAAGATCGGCAGTGCGTTCGGACCGGTCATGCTGCTGTGGTTCTTGGTCATCGCAGGACTCGGCGTCGCTGCGATCCATCGCCATCCGGCCGTGGTCGCCGCCATCGATCCGCGCCATGCAGTCGAATTCCTGCGCCACTCGGGAAGCGTCGGGTTTTTGGTGCTCGGAGGCGTATTCCTGTGCATAACGGGCGGCGAAGCCCTGTATGCCGACATGGGTCACTTCGGCAAAGCGCCGATCCGCCGTTCGTGGTATTTCATCGTATTGCCGGCTTTGCTTCTCAGTTACGCCGGCCAGACCGCTTTCCTCATCGACAAGGGTTCGGTCTCTGGAAATCCATTTTTTCAGATGGCACCGTCTTGGTTGATTTATCCGCTCGTGGCGCTGGCGACGGTTGCCACCATCATCGCCAGCCAGTCCATCATCACGGGCTCTTTCTCAATGACCCGCCAAGCCATGCAACTGGGTTGGCTGCCGGGCGTTTCCATTAGACAGACTTCGGACCAGGTGTACGGACAGATCTACGTGCCGGTGGTCAATTGGCTGCTGATGGTGGCGACGGTCGCCATCACCATTGCGTTCGGAAGTTCGGATCGCTTGGCGGGCGCTTACGGTACCGCCGTGGCAACCACCATGCTGCTGACCACCGTGCTGTTGTACAAAGCCATGCGCGGCGTGTGGCGCTGGCCGCGGCCGGTTGCCATGACCGTAACGGCTCTTTTTCTCGTGGTGGACACCAGCT